>NZ_JABUZD010000159.1:0-27660 GCF_014897875.1 Halomonas sp. 3A7M | reverse complement strand
CTGAGTGCGGTACTGGCTGAGGTACTATGAGAAATCCAGGCTAGTACTGTTCTTTGCCATTTCGCAGTTTATTGCTTATTTCCGCTGGTCAGAATTGGGGCAATTTATTGCTATTGAAGGCTCCAATATTCTGCAAAGCACCGGATTTACCGGGCTACCGCTAGTAGGCGCGTTTATTGCGATGAGCGCAGTGCTGAACGTCTTTATGACCAGCGGCTCCGCTCAGTGGGCATTAATGGCCCCGGTATTCGTGCCGATGCTGATGATGATCGACTTCGATCCAGCTTTTGTATTGGCAATGTTCCGCATAGGCGATTCCAGCACGAACATCATCTCCCCTATGAGCCCATATTTTTCGGTAGCACTGGTGTATATGCAGCGCTATAAGCCAGATATGGGGCTAGGCACGTTGATAGCCACCATGCTGCCGTTAGCCATAGGCTTTTTGCTCGCCTGGTCAGCGTTTTTGATGTTCTGGCTGGCCATGGGCTGGCCAATTGGCCCAGGCGTATACATGATGGCTAACTGATACTTCAGTACGTCACTGCATCGCCATCATTAACTTCCACAAATAGTCGGCAGCGGGCGAAAGCCTTCTGCCGACTCTACGCACCAAATTGCCTTGGCTACTAGCGGCCATAGGGTGGTCAATGGGAATCGCCTTCAGCAAACCAGCGTTTACTTCGCTGCGTGCAGCAGCAGCCGTCATAAACGACACGCCAATCCCCGCACATGCCAACCTTCGAGACACCGAATGCAGGTTGCAACGATAGGCAGGCGTAGCCAACTGCCCGGCAGCACCAAATAGCGCATTCACGAACTGCTGCGAGCCCGAGGCATCCGGTAAAAAAATCAATTTGTGCTGTAATAACTCCGTGACCGACACGCTATCTTGGCGGGCAAGCCGGTGGGATGGTGCTACCAGCGCGCACAACGGCCCCCGCTCAAAAGAGTGCACTACTAACCGTGGGTCTGAAATGGGGCCGTAGGTAATAGCAATATCCACCTCGTCGCTGGCCACCATCTCATGGGGTTCTCGGGGGTAATAAATCCCTGTTTTAATCTCGATCAGCACGTCGGGATAATGCTCGGAAACACGGCGCATCACGTGGTTGATAAAGCTATCCACAAAGCCATCACCTACCGAGACTACCACCTTCCCCGACTGTAAATTGCGTAACCGAGACAGCGTATCTCCCAGCTCTGAATTCAACCGCCACTGAGCAAGAAATCCTTCCACTACCAATTGGCCTGCTTCGGTCAACGTCACATGCCGCCCTTGACGCTCCAACAACGCCATGCCCAATTCTCTCTCCAACCCACGTACTTGGCGGCTTACCACAGAGGGATTGATATGCAGATGCTCCGCCGCCGCACGAATGCCACCGCAACTGCTTACCTCAAATAAGTAAAACGCACGTTTATCCAGTAGGGTCATGATGATCTCGTGTGAATAACCTCGTGCCGATGAGCTCGCACACCAGCTTTTTCAAACCAATAGCAACAAAATGCCCCTATCTAAGGCAGCTTGCTCCCATCTTTTTTATGCTACTTTCGAAATATAAATAATGTGATTTTATAGTGGCAGACCATGCGTGCCTATCTAAGCCAGAACGTGTGCCCTAAAACCTTATTGAGTCAAAAAATCACCCACACGCTCACATAAAGACATGGAACATGGACACAAAGAGTAGAATGAAAATTACTCTGAATGCGATAGGAGCATGCATCGTTGCAAATAGCTGAGATAACACCCTCTGAGGTGCCAATGGAGCTACTTCTTTTAGCGGATCCCTGCGAAGAAGCCATCAAAAGCTACCTATATCAATCAAGATGCTTCATCGCCTGTGCCAAGGGTTCGGTAGTTGGAGTTTGTGTTATCAAGCCGATTTCTGAGGGAGCACTGGAATTGATGAACATTGCCGTTTCACCATCGGTTCAACAGAACGGTGTTGGTACACAACTTCTCAGGCATGTTATCGAAAAAGTAAAGGCATCTGGTGCGCAACGCTTAGAGGTAGGAACGGGTACATTCGGCTATCAACTGACCTTCTACCAACGGCAGGGCTTTAGGGTTAATTGTATTGATAAAGATTTTTTCTTGAAGAACTACCCTGAGCCTATCATTGAAAATGGAATTCAGCACAAAGATATGCTTAGACTAAGCCTGGAATTTTAGCCCCCTCATAAGATAACGGTTAATAACTCAGCATATTCTCTTTAGACTACTCTATAAACAAACGCGAAAACCCCGCACACGGCGGGGTTTTTAAGCTTACCGACTTAGCCGGTAGCTAATATCTCGGTAGGGAGTTTATTCCACAACCTTGATATTAGAAGCTTGAAGGCCTTTTTGGCCCTGAGTGACGTCAAAAGAAACCTTCTGACCGTCTTGCAGGGATTTAAAGCCTTCTGCTTGAATTTCGGAGAAGTGTGCGAACAGATCGTCGCCGCTAACTTCAGGAGAAATAAAGCCGAAGCCTTTAGTGTCGTTAAACCACTTTACGGTACCAGTTGCCATGATCGAAATCCTCGATTTAGCGAAATTAATGCCGGGGAAATACCCGAGTTACAGAGGGTAGAACAAGAGACTTTCACCAGGCTCAACGCTAAAATGCTTCGATACTGCTGACAACGTTCGACTTGCTAAACAACTGCAATCAGTCTGCGCTTCTATATTACTTACGTCAACAGCTAATACCAAAAAGAGCTAAATAAGGTAACAACAGCCTCTATATTGAGGTGTTTATCCTGAACATAAAATAAAGCTTAATCATATATTGAGGATTTAAAACATTCATTACAGCAACTTACAAACTTATTGGCTGGCATATAGCCAGCCATTCTTTTAAAACAATTTTAAAAAATCTTCTTCAAACGCTTAAATCGCACATCAGCATGGCTTTTCCCGCTTCTTCGTCAGTAATCAACTGCGCCTGATAGGGGCCGCTGTCATGGTTCACCAAGGAATAATCAACGCTTGAAAGCCTTTCCTGCACTTCGTCAATAGGCGCTGAAAACTCAACCAAAAGCACGCTAATGCCGTTTGAGTTTCCAAGATAAAAAACGAAGCTTTCAACTGGCAGGCCGTAGTACTCACCGTTTTTTGCTGCTAAACGGTAGCCGCTATAATCTCGGTTGCGCTCAAAGAAATCTATTTCTCCAAGAACTTCTTTATAAACAGTCGGCAGAACAATCTCGTTAACCTCCGGGTAGAGAGAGCCATCTGGGTAAGTCACCAGATTACGGCGTAGTTCGCTCCACTCCTCAGATTGGGCACAACCGTCTTCCCACGACGCAAGTAAGGGCGTCCAATCTACTGTTGAGCCTGACGCAGCAGTTCCATAGAAAAGCGCGCAGCCGAAAACTGCGGCAAACACTGGCTTATAGGTGCGTTTCATCTAGTTCCCTTTTTAATTTATATTTAATCGAACAAGCTGGCAGGCACGGCATCGGGGGCTCCTAGCTCAAGCCATTGCGTATGTTTTTCTGTGTAGAAATTACGTAATTTATCTCCATGCCACCAATGATCAACAGCACGATTTCCTAAATCAAAGGTGATCGCACCCGCCGCTTCAGCTACGGATAACACGGAGTTTTTTGAAACGCCACAGCGCCTCCCAGCTAAACTTGTATACTCCTGGCTCAAATTTGCATCAACAGAAGTAACTTGGGGTTGGCCACCGGATACAATCCAAGCTTTTCCATGTTCACCGTAAACGCTTCCACCAAAACGTACAAACAGATCAGCGAAGTGCAGGTACTTTGTTTCAGCGTCACAAGAAGCCGTGTGAATATTAATTCCCGCACTTCTGGCTAAGCGCTCCATCAGCTCTTCGTTGCCGCTATCAATCACCGTAAAGTAACTAATGAACTCCATAGGATCGACAGGCTCAGCACGAAAGCTATTGAGCAGGATTTGCTGCGTCCTTTCATCACCTCTTAGGACGGCATCATAAAAGCCCATATATAGTGTCGAGAAGGGCATTTCGATTCTAAATGGCGGCTCACCTTGGCTGACTTGCATTGGGCGACACTCACTATCGAGTAAGCGCAGATTGTCACCGATCACTTCCCTCGCCCTTGGCGTCAGGTTTAAAAATGTTGCCACGGTTAACTGCAAAGGCTCAGACGTGCCTGCCTGCCGTTGATCGATATAGTCAGCAAATGAATAGAGCCGCTCATCGTCTTGGCAAGCAACCTGGGCGAATGCACTGGCGGGCAGTGAAAACAGCGATATTACCCCGGCGGTAAATAGGGCCTTAAAATACATTTACTGGCACTCCTGTGGCTTTATAGTGACGCGGCGACTGACATTAAAATAGGGGTTGATGGGGTCTTCAATGGTGGTTGATTCAGCCAATTGATAGCCATCTCCCTCTTGCTGAACGGCTGGCCGCCAACTGCCCCGGCTTGAAATACCTTCTTCTCGGTAAAAGGCTTCAACCATTTCCCAGGCAATGTTTTTATCAACCACAATGTTGGCATTAGGCTCGGCCTGCTCACCTTGGCACTCGTTGGTATTTTCAACGTAGATACCCTGGCTAAACACATTGTCGTATATCAACCAAAACGCGTTTTCTTCCATCACGTTGCCTAAGCTGCCGACAAACATGCGCGCGACTTGTTGAATAGTGTCAACGTTCTGGCCTAATAACCGATAGTGGTCGCCATCTAATAGATAAAACGCCCAGAACCAACGCGCATCAATCGCCGCTGCTTTGGTACCGCGCAAAAATTCCATGTGCGCACTTAACTCTGGTGTTTGCCTTAACTTAGAAAGCAAGATGTCGAGATGCTCTTCAAAGGGCAGTACCGGATGGCCAATTAGCTCCCCATCAAAGTAATAGACAGGGTTACATTCCATGCTCGCGATCACCATATTGCGCGCTAACAGCGTTTGAACGTTCTCCCCGGCAAATAGAAAAGTACGTAACGTCACCTGGAGAGGGTCCATATCGTCGCCATTGGCTAACGCCTGCAAAGTTCCTCGAGGGTCTTCCTGCAAACGAATATCATCGCCATACTGGCAACCATATTGAGCACTTTCTTGGGCAATGTAATATTGCCACGCTTGCTTTTGCTCTTCCGTTAATGCTGATTGTGCGAAGGATTCGACCACCAAATCGTTAGCATGCGCAGCAGAGAATGTTGTTACCCCTACCGCGATGGCTCCCGCCCATTTCAGCGCTTTTTTCATGATCATTCGTGGTTCCTTGTCACTATCACGTCTAGTGTTTGGCCTGCCGTGCTGGCTGGCAGTTGTCTCGCCCCAAAAACGCCATAGCGTAAGTCGTGAGTTTGTGAAAAGGTGAATACGCCTGTATTGGTGTGGCTCTGATGAACCACTAGCCAGTCTCCCTTGGTCAGAACGCCCTGAATGCCTTCCAACGCTGCTTCCGATAGCGTTAAGGCTTGAGGACGATAGCCGACACCCCTGGCGCGCTCACGCAGGCGCTGAACGTCTGCCAAGCTCATACGACGAAGCTGGCTATCCCCTTCTGCTTGGGGCTCTCCATACTCAGGCCCGAAATAAGCAAGGCCATACTGACGTTCATGCCGCGCAAAACAGCTAAGTACCTGTGGCGTACTGGCGGCAGCGGTAAACCGATGGCCCCCTAGCACATCAGCAATTTGGTCGGCCTCACGACGTACTGCATGACAATTAACTTCGCCCAAGAGCGTAGGTTGGAAATGCACCCATAACGCGATGCCATCTTCATTTCGCTGGATAACACGAGCAAAATCAGTTGCAAGAGGAATACTAACGGGGCGTTTCGCAATCGCGTCGCTACCACAGTCGCCATGCCTGGCGGCTCGCCACTGAAGACTATTTACTCGACTAATATCCATCGCTCTTGAGAAATTGGTAAGGCAGGTACCTTCGCCAGTGATCACCGGAGAACGATGGATCGCCCAGTTGCCGTCACTGAGCTGCTGGACATCAATAAGTGCCGCGTGATGGGGCATGTTTTCATGCAGTGTGGCTAGTTGGCTTTCTAGCGGCGTTGAGACGTCTAGATGCATCACACCTAACGGCCTCTCGTTCTCTGGCAAAGCCACATGAGTGCTGTTTTCTTCGGCGGCAGAGGGAGAATAGGGAGAGAGAGAATAAGGAGAAGCCGATAACTCAACTGGCCTTTCTACCGCAGCTTGTTCAACAGAGCCAGATGTTGTTGCTTCACTTTCCTGGTTATCACTTTCAAGACGCTCTATCGCGTTGGAATGCCCGCTTACCAATGGAGGCGCAAGGTAAGCAGCGAAGCGCCCTAACGAATAGATCACCGGCTGAGTGTGGATTACCCAGGTGGCAAATAACGCGCCCCCCGTAGTCATTGAGCGCTGAAATTCTTCGTTAAAATAACGGTACGTTGGAGTTTGCGTCACCGCCGCACTACTCAACATAGGCACCGTTACAATAATCACCAACCCACCCACTTTGATCGCGTGGGGTAACCAGCGATGTCTGGAACCCATGAGAACAGGAATACTTGCGGCCAAACCAATCGCATTCACTAACGCAAAAAACAGTGAAAAGCCCATCGCAATCGGTGGCACAATAAGTGCTCGAACGTACTGTTTACCCTCTTCTTCTCTAGGCTGACCATTCGCGAGCAGTTGAGCGTCATCATATAACCGCTGACGCTCCGCTTCGGCATACGCTAAATAGTGCGGTAACAGCACCTGGTCTCTGAACTGCTCTGGCGTCAGGTCTAACGTGATGACCATCTGCTCATCACGCGGTTGTAACGCCTCGTGTAGTTGATCCTGAATTGGCTGAGAGGCAATAAAGGCGTCGGCATTCAAATCAAGTGGTAGCGATGCACCTAAATGTTGCTGCATGGACTGATCTGCTTGCTCGCCTATCTCGTGAGACTGCTCTGCAATAATCGCCTCAAGAAATCCCTCCCGGTCATTCGCGCGCCAATCACTGGGTAGCTCAATACCCTGCGCCAGCATTGCTTGCCTTACCTGAGCAGCAACGTCATCACTCGCCACGAAGTGTTCGTAAGAAGCAGGCGCACCTAAAACGGTGGCTAGCTTCCCATTCAAATGCTCGTAAGAGAGGTCTTCACAGCGCTGAACGGTTCGCTGCTCAGTAACGAAACGATTGCCACGACGGACATTTTGGGTCACTACTTCGGGGGCATAGCACCAATCTGTAGGGGCAATATAGTGCCCTAAATTGTCGACTACTTCTTTACGATAAATCTCTTCAACTCGAACAACACATTCATTTCTAAAACGGCCACTTTCACACTGCTGTCGGGCATTAAAATAGGTTGCCAAACTGCGCTGTAGGGTCAGCACCTGGCGAGTGAAAGCCTCTTCGCTTCCTTCTACTTGGTTATTTCGCCATTGGCTTAACAGGTCTTCTTGCACATCTAGCCACGCTTGCTCAGCGTAGCTGGAGATCTCTTGCTGGGCCGCCCAATAATTATCCGAAATCGTTTTATACGCGTCCCATGCACCACGAGTAGACTCTTGTAGCGTTTCATAGCCTTGGTAGCTTTCAGGTAGCTCCTTACTCGCTTCATTTGTCGCCACTTGATGGATAATACGCTCTGCCTCTGCCTTGAGATCATCAACAAAGGCGGGAGAGACAAACGTCATCAGCCCTAATACAGAAAGAAAGCTACGCGTATGAGGTGAATCGAGATCTTCTTCATCAAACGCAATACCTTCCAACTGCAGTGAGTTAGTGGCAAGACCCCGTTTCATCAGCAGAAGATGCTGAGCATCCATGCGCTGCTCGGCAGAAGTGCGATCAATCAATACGTCAACTAAGATGCGCTGACCAAAAAACATGACCGGGAAGCCAATGGCAATCGCCAGCGTCACCTGCTTTATAAACAACTTGGTTGGCTTATTTTTTAATGTGATCAGGCGTAGTAGCAGCAAGCTAAGTCCGATACCCGACAGTATCCGCCCCTCTAATTCCAGCGCTCTAATATCACCGCTCGATAAGCGGGCAACCGATGCATCCACCAAGCGGCTGTTAAACGCTAACTCATAAACTAAGTAGGCAATATTGAGTACGAAGAGTAGCCAAAGCCAAACCCTCCCATTTTTCAGGTAGTGACGCATTATTCTCTTTTTTCGCTCGGTATAGTGATAATGACAGGAGCAGATAGCGGCGCTGTTACTACTGCTGTTCCGCTACCCGTTTTTAATTGGCCTCGCTCTGGCAGCGTTACAACGATAGCGCTGCCTTCAAGCGATACCAAGGCGCCCGTTTGATTCAAATAAGCGCCCTGTTGAATAAAAAAGGCCTGTTCTTCATCAACGCCACGGGCAGCATCATCAGGCAGAACGGTGCCTTCGATGACTAAGGGGGTTCGGGGTACTGCGCTTTGCGAGGAGGGACAATCAGCTTCATCACGACATAACAGCTGTGCAGCGAAATCATCCAAGCTATCTGCATAAACTGGCTGGCTATAATAGCTTTGAACGCAGGAAAAACTGGCTAATATGCCGAAAATGACGGCTGTATTTCGGCATGAAAACACGCTCACTCCCGCTATCGAGTTTTTTGAAATATTAATTATTATTTATAATCACAGACCCGCCCTGTATAAGTCAACGCTACTTTTTAGTTAAATTAACATTTTATTTCCTTTTGCTAATTCATTCTGATGGACGTTTATATCCTGTCGTAGCGCTGTCTTCTGGCCGCTAGCTATCAGGTAAGGTTGAGTTCTTTGAGCATTTTTGAGGGATGTTCGTACCACGTCTGCAACGCCTTTGCCGGCATGGGACGGGCGATACCAAATCCTTGCAACAAATGGCAGCCCATTTCTGTCAGTCGTTTGACGTGAGCGTTACTCTCAACCCCTTCCGCGACGACTTTTTTATTGAATCGTTTAGCCAGATACACAACGCTCTCAACAATGGCCAAATCATGATCGCGCTCCAACATGTTAATAACGAAGCTGCGATCTACTTTAACCACATCCACAGGCAGATCACGTAGATAGGTCAGCGACGAATACCCCGTACCAAAATCATCCAAGGCAACGTTCACCCCTAGCGAGCGACAGGCACGCATGACCTGTGTCGCGGCTTGCAAATCGTCCAGCGCAGCAGACTCCAGTACCTCAAGGCATAGCAGTGCTGGCGACACATCTGGGTGTGCGGCCAACGCACCCTGCAGCGTATCGAAGAAATCGGCTCGGGTGAGTGACTGGGGGCTTAGGTTAATGCATACCTCCAGCATGATGTCGCTGGCATGCCACTCCTCCATCTGCTTCAGCGCTGTTTCGAGCACCCATGCATCAAAGCTCAGTTCTAGTTCGCTACCAGAAATCGCGGGTAGAAACTGACCGGGGGCCAGCAGCCCGCGCTCGGGGTGCTGCCAGCGGATCAGCGCCTCTACACCGGTGACCTGCTGAAAGACTGGATCAAACTGCGGCTGGTAAAAGAGCACAAACTCATCTGCATCAAGTGCACGTGCAATTTGTCCGCGCCGGATCTGAAGGTTCTTAAGCTCTTGTTCGCGCTCAGGATCGAATAGGACGAAACGATTACCACCGGCCATTTTGGCGCGATACATCGCTTGGTCGGCGTGACGTAACAGGGTGTCAGGATCATTGTGATCAGCAGGAAAGAGTGTAACGCCTAGGCTGCCAGTCAGTCTCAGCGGCGCCTTATCTGTGCCCCCTAGTTCAGGTATCGTCAGTGGTTTCGTAACCTGTTGAAGTATAAGATTTAAACGCTCAATACCACCCTCAAATCGGTGCAGCAGAAAAGCAAACTCATCCCCCCCAATACGAGCGATAAGATCACCTGCCCCTAGCGCATCGACTAATTGTCCAGCCAAAACCACCAGGATTCGATCAGCCCCCGCTCGACCAAATCTCAAATTGAGTTCCTGAAACCCGTCTAAGTCAAGTACCGCTATTGCCAGGGTTTCATCTGGCTTGCTGCTATCAAGTGCCTCATGCATAAGCTTAATCATGTGGCGGCGATTAGGCAGCGCGGTCAGGCGATCCACATACCCCGCTCGAAACAGCTCATCCGCATGCTGCTTGATGCGCGTCAGGTCGGAAAAAACGGCAACATGATGGGTAGTGTCACCAGTTTCATTGCGTACCACTGAAATTGACAGCATCTCTGGCAATGGATCGCCGTTTTTGCGTCGATTAATCACCTCACCCTGCCAATATCCCTTCTCGTTCAGCGATGCCCACAGTGACCGATAGAAGCTAGGCGTTTGGCGCCCTGACGATAAGACCCGAGGGTTCTTGCCAAGCACTTCGTCACGGGTATAGCCGGTAATTCGTTCAAATGCTTCATTAACCTCAATAATGCGGTTATCGCTATCCGAGATCATGATCGCTTCACGACTGCTAGAAAACACCTTGGAGGATAGCTCCAGGCGCTTCCAGGCTTCGTCGTTCTGACGGCGCAAGCGTAAGCCGTGAATCAGTTGACCAAGTGGCCGGAGCAAAGGCTCAAGCAACGTAAGCGTTTCATTGCTATACCCCTTAGCACAGTTGGCAAGTCCCAGCATAGCAACCATCTCGCCTTCCACCGAGACAGGCAGACACAACAGCGTATCGAGGGAAGGATGCCCTTTAGGCAGTCCGCCACGCCTTGGATCATGGGAAGGCCGATTGCTAATCAGCGGCTTGCCAGTACGCAGAACATGACCATAGAGTGAGTCTAACTGAGAGAACACTAAACCGTGCGCTTGTGCCTTACGGTAAAGTGTCCGTGAAGCGTCGTCCCAACTAATATCAGTAATGGCGTGGGTCTTAAGAAACGGCTCTCCGCTCTCATCCTTAAACACCTCACCAATAAACCCGTATTCACTCTCTGTTAGCGACAGCAGCGCCTCTAGCGCACCTGAAAACGTATCAGAAATATTATCTCCAGCAATAATGCTCGCTTGCAGGCGAGTGATTAGATCGTCGATACGGTGACGCCACTCAAGTTCGTGTTTGTTCCGCTGAAGGAGCGTAATGTCCTGCAGGGTACCGGCAATATGACGGGCAGGCACCGTATCGTCGATAGAGGCACCCGTTAACTGTACCCAGGTAATCGCCGTTTCGCCGGGGGCTTTCAAACGTAGGCAGGCGTCAAAAGGAGTGCCCTGATGAATGATTCTCCCCAACCCGCTTTCCAGTGTGTCGCGATCTTCAGGCAAATAGTGACTTGCGAGCTCAAAGCGGCTACTAGGTGTTAACGGCGAAGCGCCATGCAAGCGTAGAAACGCCTCATTACTCCATATCGTATTGGAGCTTACATCGAGCTCCCAAACACCCAGCCCCGCGTGATTAATAAGTTGCTCAAGACGCTGAAGCCGCTGCAATTCCAGATGACTCATGACCTGGTGGGCTAAGGTCTGCAAATGACGCTTATGCTCGTCACCTATGGCCCTTAGGCGGTGATCTATCAGGCACAGCGTGCCAATAGAAAACCCGTCGGGCGTCACTAGCGGCGCTCCCAGGTAGTAGCGAATATAAGGCGGGCCGGTGACTAAGGGATTATTCTGGAAACGGGCATCCACAGTGGCATCCACCACCTCCAAAAGCTCGTTTTCCAAAATAGTATAAGCGCAGAACGAGACGTCACGGGGGATATTGGCAATTTCGGGGCCCACTTGGCTCTTGAACCACTGACACTCTTCTTCAACCAAGCTGATCAGCACAATTGGAACGTCAAAAAACTTGGCGGCAGAACGAGTAATAGCATCTAAAACAGCGTCAGGAGCCTGGTTATGACGGATATAGCGCCACATCGCACGCAAACGGTCTGCTTCATTCGGTGGCAATGGTGCAACCATTAACACTCCTCAATGAAACAGAGCTGAAGGTTTGCTAAGGGGCAAAATAATGACGGCCTGAACTCATGACGCATGGGAGACTTCCTTACATTTTTTTTGGCGTCTTTTAGTATCGGCAAGCAATGCAATAGCTTTAGTCGGATATCGCGAGAATTAGCATAAAGGAGGAGCACTTTTACGTTGCTATCACTTATGTTTAGTTACATGGTACGAGTTGAATAGCTACGCGTCAGAATTAAACATAAATACAGTCATACGACCCTTGAGCCTCATGCATGAAAAGGGCGCGTTATGCACCATGAATTTCCGCTACTAGAGGCCCAGCAGGAAATCCACGAGCTGATCGCCGCCGGAGCGCCACTCACCACAACGCTGGTCGCGCTAATTGAATAGGCAAAATTGATGCTGCCTGACGCGCTGGTTTACATTATGCGCTTCGATCCGGCGCACACTTTCTGAGTGGCACCGCTCCCTGTTTGTGAATCACCCTGATGGCGTTTATGAATTTGACCTTAACGGACACTTTCAACGCTGCAATAAAGCACTTGAAAGTATCACAAGATACCCAGCATCTCATTTAATAGGGGTACATTTTAACCCGTTTATTGCTCACTCCTTTCAATAACCTACCCAGCAACAGCAAGAAGACCTCACTCGCCGCCACTGTGACCTACTCCAAGGGTACCTATTCGCACGCCCCATGCCCTTAGAAGAACTAAAGCGCCTGCCCGACTATTTACCCGTCGCCCTAACAACTAACAACTAACAACTAATCCAAACGAGCTCGTATCCACTCAATAAAAACGCGCAGCTTATAAACGTCGACCATATGCTCTGGGTAGGCCATGTAGTAAGCATCCTGGCTTTTAAGCGAGAACTGCCAAGGAATGATTAACTTCCCCTCATCAAGCTCTTCCTGAGCAAGGAATTTTGGCACTAGGGCGACGCCACAGCCCGCGCGGGCCGACCTTAACGCCATATAGAACGTATCGAATCTTGGGCCATGGTAGCTGTGCTCCGTATAGAGGTCTTGTGCTTCAAACCAGTCATGCCACCCTTCGGGCCGAGTAGAAACCTGTAACAACACCATGTCTGTTAAGTCTAATGGGTCGCGAACGGTTGTTTGCTCCATGGCGGAAGGCGCGCAGACAGGCACCACCTCTTCATCCAGCAACTTTATACACTCAGCCCGCGGCCATACACCATGGCCAAAAAAGAACGCCGCCTCTATGCGCTCTTTTTGCATATCAAACGGTTCGGTACGGTTAGAAATATTGAGATTAATATTGGGATGTTTAAAGCGGAACCCGTTGAGTCTGGGGATAAGCCACCGTGCCCCAAAGGTGGGCAACGTGGCGATATTCAGCACATCTGCCTCTACGCCATAAGACTGCATATAACGCGTGGACATTTCGACCTGGGCTAATATTTTACGCGCCTCGCCGAGATAGACCGCCCCCTCTGGCGTCAGGTGCAGGCGCTTTCTCACCCGCCTGAATAACGGATGTTGCAGCGTTACTTCCAATTGTGACACCTGCTTACTCACCGCACTTTGCGTCAGACTCAGTTCATCCGCAGCCCGCGTAAAACTGAGATGTCTCGCCGCTGCCTCAAAACAGTTCAGGCTGGTCAAAGAAGGTAAGTTTCGACGACGCATGGCAATCCCACTTGGTGAAATTAAGGAATGATGTTTTTCACAAACATCGTTTGATGAGCCACCGCAAGCTTGGCAATACTGGCCCTGTAACCAATTTACTCACAACTCAATATTTGGTGAAGCAATGATTCATTCCCTGATGGAAAAAATGGGCGTCGCAAAAGAACAGTATCAAGGCGGCGACCTGATTGTTACAACGCCGATTGATGGTAGCGAAATTGGTCGTCTTACAACGGCCTCTAGCAGCGACGTTGAAACAGCTATCGCGAACTCAGAAAAAGCCTTCCAGGCCTGGAAAAGCGTGCCAGCCCCCCGTCGTGGTGAATTGGTGCGCCTTTTTGGCGATCAACTGCGCCAGCACAAGGAATCTCTCGGCGAGCTGGTCACCTGGGAGTGCGGCAAGATTCTCCAGGAAGGGCTTGGCGAAGTTCAGGAAATGATCGACATTTGCGACCTTGCCGTTGGTCAATCTCGCCAGCTTTTTGGACTGACCATCGCTTCCGAGCGCCCTGGTCACCACATGCGTGAAAGCTGGCACCCGTTAGGCCCGATTGGCCTAATTACGGCATTTAACTTTCCCGTTGCCCCTTGGGCATGGAATTCAGCCTTAGCGCTGGTATGCGGCAATAGCTTGCTGTGGAAACCTTCAGAAAAAACACCGTTAACAGCGCTGGCATGCCAAGCACTGTTAGAGCGTGCCATTGAAGAGTTCGGCGATGAGGCACCCAAGCACCTGAGCCAGGTGATAATTGGTGAGCGTGCCGCCGGTGAGCAGCTGGTCAATGACACTCGCGTTGCGCTGATCAGCGCTACCGGAAGCACCCGCATGGGTCGCGAAGTAGGCCCACAAGTGGCAGCACGCTTCGGCCGCAGCATTCTTGAGCTGGGTGGCAACAATGCCATGATCTTAGCGCCAAGTGCAGACCTTGATATGGCGACTCGCGCCATCCTTTTCTCTGCGGTAGGTACGGCTGGGCAACGCTGCACGACACTGCGTCGCTTAGTCGTTCATGAATCCATTAAAGACGAAATCTTAGCGCGTCTGAAGAAGTCGTATAGCGCGGTGTCCATCGGCAACCCGCTTGAGGGTAATTTGGTTGGCCCGCTAATTGACCATCAAGCCTTTGATGCGATGCAAAGCGTGCTAGCTAAAGCGCGTGAACAAGGTGCGAAGGTGTTCGGTGGCAACCGTGTAGAGATCGCCAACAGCAACGAAGGCTACTACGTCGAGCCTGCCATTGTTGAAGTGACCGAGCAAAACGATCTGGTCAAGCACGAAACCTTTGCGCCCATTCTCTATGTCCTCACCTACAAAGAGCTGGATGAGGCCATTGCTACCAATAATGACGTTCCCCAGGGCCTGTCATCTTGTATTTTCACCACCGATGTTCGCGAAGCCGAAACCTTCATCTCCGCGGTTGGCAGTGACTGCGGCATCGCCAACGTCAACATCGGCCCTAGCGGTGCTGAAATTGGCGGTGCGTTTGGGGGCGAGAAGGAAACCGGCGGCGGTCGAGAGTCTGGCTCCGACGTTTGGAAGAGCTATATGCGTCGCCAAACTAACACCGTGAACTACTCTCGTGAACTCCCACTGGCCCAAGGCATTAAGTTCGACTAACCCTTCCCCTCTATAAGGGCCCTTCCCTGCAGGGCCCTTACTAAAAACATAAAAAAATCAAGGTGATGTATGCGTGACGATGTCCAAATCGGCCCGACGCCGGGCCTCGCGATGGCGCTATTACCGCTGCTGGCCACTACCGCCATTCTAATTCTGCAATTTTTTATCTTCTCTGACTTTACCCCGCATATTCCTTTAGCCTTCGGGATAATGATTTGTGCCCTGTGCGGACGCATCCGTGGCGTACCCTGGCAAAAAATGGAAGCCTCAATGCTTGAGGTGGTTAAGCTGGGGATGCCCGCTATTTTTATTCTATTAGCGGTCGGTATGGTGATTGGCACCTGGATTCTTTCCGGCACCGTTCCCACGCTGATGTATTACGGTTTTCAGCTGGTTTCACCCTCTTACTTCCTTGTCGCGACATGCGTCATTAGTGCTTTGGTATCCCTTGCCACAGGCACATCCTGGGGCACAGTAGGAACACTCGGGCTTGCCCTAATGGGAATCGGGGAAGGGCTGGGCATTCCCATGTATCTAACGGGCGGGGCGCTGGTATCCGGTGCGTTCTTTGGCGATAAAATGTCGCCCTTATCAGAGACTACCAACTTAACCCCTGCCGTATGTGAAACCGATTTATGGAGCCATATACGCAGCATGATGGCCACTACGGTGCCCGCCATGATTGTCGCGCTGGTGCTTTATTTATGGCTCGGCACTAGCTATGGCGGCCAGCTTGAACGAAGTACCGATATTGCAACGTTTCGTCAGGCTCTTGATGACACCTTTACGCTCTCCTGGGTAACGCTGATTCCGCCTTTTGTTGTGATCGGTTTAGCGCTTGCCAAATTCCCACCTTTCCCGACTATTTTCACCGGCGCTGCGATAGGCGGCTTAGTGGCTATCGGCGTTCAGGGCGAAACCGTTCATGCCGTGTTTGATGCCATGCAAAATGGCTTTAGCAGCGATACTGGCAATCCGGCGATTGATGCTCTACTCAGCAGTGGCGGTGTGCTCTCCATGACCTGGGTGGTAACGCTAACGTTCTTCGCGCTGGGCTTTGCTGGCATGTTAGAAGCCTATGGCACCGTTGACGCGATTATTAAGCAGCTCATGCGGCTCATTAAAGGTCGCTTCAGCTTAGTGGCAACAAGCGCCGGCACAACGCTGGCGGTAAGCACTATTATTGGCGATGTTTATACAACGCTGGTGCTGCCCGGTCGCTTGCTGAAAGGCCAGTATCAAGCCATGGGCTATAAGACTTCGACGCTGTCACGCACCATTGAAGACAATGGCACGCTCTCCTCTCCGTTAATTCCCTGGAACATGGGCGGTGGGTTTGTGTCCTCGACGATTGGCGTACCCACGCTAGCATATGCGCCCTTTGCATTTGCTTGCTGGCTATCCCCTTTATTCGGCCTGCTGTGGGCACTAACTGGCCGCTTTATTCCTCGTGAATCCCCCGAGAGCGCGGCTGAAAAATCACCCCATACGCCTCAAACCAACTACTCCTCCCAACCTACTTCATAGCCATACAAGGTCGGCCTATGGCCGACCTGCGCTTCTTTTCAGGAGGTACTATAAGATGCAAACGACCCTCTCCGAGCGCTGCCTTTGGCTGCAAACGAGCGCGGAAGCCCCAGTACACTATCCTGCGTTAGCGAACCAGGAAGAGGCCGAGGTCTGTGTTGTTGGTGGCGGTATTACGGGTCTGTCCACCGCGTTACATTTGGCCGAAAAAGGCATCAAGGTCATCTTGCTGGAGGCGGGAGATATCCCCACGGGGGGTTCAGGCCGCAATGTTGGTCTGGTTAATGCTGGGCTTTGGATTCCACCCGATGACATCGTGGCCGCGCTAGGTGAAGAAACAGGCGAACGCGTTAATACTATTTTGGGCGGCGCGCCAGCAAAAGTCTTCGACATTATTGAGCGCTATGCCATTGAGTGCGATGCAACGCGTACAGGCACCCTGCACCTTGGCCATAACACCAAAGGCTGCCAAGAGCTCACTCGCCGCCACGAGCAGTTACAAAACCGTGGAGCCCCGGTGACCCTATTGGAAGGCGAAGCATGCGAGCGGATGACGGGAACCGCTCAGATACATACCGCGCTGCTTGATAAGCGCGCGGGCACTATCAACCCGTGCGCCTATACACGAGGGCTCGCCCGCGCTACAGCAAACCTAGGGGCCACTCTCTACTGCCAAAGCCCCGTAACAGGCATCGAGCGACAGGAAGACCGCTGGCGGGTGTTAACTCAAAATGGCAGCGTGACCGCGAGCAAAGTCGTCATGGCGACCAATGCGTATACCGAAGACGACTGGAACCAAGTTCGACAACACTTCTTTACCGGCCATTATTATCAACTGGCGTCAGAACCTCTAACTGGCGAAGCCGCCGATGCGATTCTTCCAGAGAAACAAGGCGCTTGGGACACTCGCACGGTACTTAGCAGCATTCGGCGGGACAAGGCAGGCCGCTTACTATTGGGCAGCCTGGGGAAAGGTGAAGGCAAACCACAGGCTTACTTAACCCGTTGGGCCAATACCATAAAAGATCATTACTTCCCTAGGCTCGGCAACGTTCGCTGGGAATACACCTGGACCGGCAAGGTCGCGTTCACACCGGACCACACCTTACGTATTTTTGAACTGGCCCCGGGGATATTGTCAGCCACTGGCTATAACGGACGCGGCATCACTACCGGCACAGTGGTCGGGCAAGGTTTTGCTCATTACATTGCAAACGAGGATGACAGCCTGCTGCCGCTGCCGTTGTCACAGCCCAAACCCATCAAAGCCCGCCCGCTGTGGAGCTGCGCCTATGAGGGTGGTTTCTCGCTGTATCATGCAGGTCAGTGTCTACGAGTGCTGATCTAATCACGGTGTTATTGCTTAACAAAACAAAACGGATACACATAAAAAGCGGCCACTCTTCCCGCAGGCGAAGAGTGGCCGCTGGTGCTCTGCCTAACGTCAATGCATCAGGCGAAAATAAAACCTTCCGCTAAATGTTTCACCTGCATTTCTTCAGAAGTAGCGAAATAGGTCATCACATCACCATGATCAACCGTCGGCTCTTCAAGTACATCTGACCAGTACGCAAAGCCATCAGCATCAGGAGCTCTATCAAAGGCGTTGGCATATAGCAGGGTCAGATAGTCATCATCACTGAAGCGACTTCCTTGATCATCGGTAAACTCTTCCGATTCGATGAAGAAATCAGCAATATCAAACATACTCACACCGTTTTCACGCACACCTGACCAGTAATTTAGTCCTGTAGCATCCGCCTCTCGATCAAACGCGACTTTATATAATGCTTGAAGCACTGAGATCTCGACCGTATCCGTGACATCGCCCAGTTCAACAGAAACTGTCGCTGTGCTTGATGCTCCCTGCGAGTCCTCAATCGAGTATTCAAAGATATCGCTGACGCGGTCTACCTCTTGTGAAGGCACAAAAGCCCCTCTCTGGTCGTAGAGGAAATCACCATTTTCCTGAACGGTGAGAGTCGCACCAGATGACAAAACAAGCGCGGTATCAAAAAGAACCTCTTGACCATCAATATCAGTGATTGAGAAGTCATCACCATCAACCTCCTGGTCAATGCCGTTGCCATTGTCTTCCAACAGGTTCCCACGCAGTAACCAACCAAACCGGCTCGAAAATTCATCGTCACGTGCAATAGGTGCGCTGTTTACCCCTCCATCATCGACATCCGGTATAGGCTCTGGATCCTCGGGGGTTTCTGGTAAGCGGAATCCAATGGCACCAGGGTCAACAATAACGCCGTTAGCGGCGCCATCAGAATCAAACTCACCGCCATCCTCAATGACAAAATCAAAGCGTAATTTATTACCTTCATTTGTCAGACTACCGCCAAAGGCTGCACTAGCCAGATTTACCCAGTCTCCAGCCGCGTTCTGCTTCCAGTAACCATTGGCCTCAACATCATCGGCGACGAACAGAGAAAACACATTAGACCCACCAACGGTTTCTATATCCGCTTCAAAAGCGATTAAACCAAATGGCATATCAAGGTCATCTGGTCGGTCATTCGGCGCATCCAACTGTCGCACATTACGCAACGTTAGTAAGTCATCATCGCTCTCGGCGTCACGGCTGCCGTTCGACGTCAGCGTGATAAACGCTTCAGGGGCATCTTCGGGATTAGAGACAGCCGTCGGCGTCAATAAAAACGGTGTAGAACTGACATTGCTTTGCTCGGCGTCAGAAATGCCGTCGCCGTTGCCATCACCGGTAGTGCTTCCATCTAGCGATGGTACGCGATTTTCATCTTCATTCGAAATGCCGTCATTATCGCTATCAGGATTAGCACTAATAGCAGACGTTGGCATCGATGTAATAGTTTCGGCCGTGCCCTGCTGATCGGTATAGCTGGCACGCACGCTGATAGCAGTGCTCACATCCGCTTGGGTCAGGGTGTAAGTTTCACCCGTCGCATCAGTGATTTCATTACCATCGCGCAGCCAGTGGTAAGTTACTGTGCCCAGGCCGTCTTCATCGGCTAAGGTGTTAGACGCCGTCAGTGTCTGATCTTCTACTGCATCGCCTGTGATCGTGACGTTGCCAGTGGGCGCATCGTTGACGTTGGCCACGCTATCCGTGGCAGCGGATGTGAGCGCTTCGGCCGTGCCCTGCCCATCGGTGTAGCTGACCTCAACGGTGATTGCCTTACCCACTTCAGCCTGAGTCAGGGTGTAGGTGTTGCTGGTGGCACCCGTGATGGTGGTGCCATCGGCCTTCCAGGCGTAGCTGAAAGTGCCCAGACCATCCTCGTCGACTAGAGCGCTGGTGTCGGCCGTGAGTGTTTCATCCTCAGTCGTGGTGCCAGTAATGATGACGTTGCCCGTCGGCGCATCGTTAACGTTGGCCACGCTATCTGTCGAAGCAGACGTCACCGCTTCCGCCGTGCCCTGCTGGTCGGTGTAGCTGGCGCGAACGCTGATAGCAGCGCCCACATCCGCTTGGGTTAGCGTATAAGTGGTGTCAGTCGCATCAGCGATTTCATTACCATCCCGTAGCCACTGGTAGGTCACCGTGCCCAGGCCGTCTTCATCAGCCAGCGTATTAGAGGCGGTCAGTGTCTGATCTTCTACCGCATCGCCGGTAATGATGACATCGCCCGTCGGTGCATCGTTGACGTTGGCCACGCTATCCGTGGCAGCAGACGTCACCGCTTCGGCCGTGTTCGGTGCCATCGCGCAGCCACTGGTAGGTCACTGCGCCCAGGCCGTCTTCATCTGCCAGGGTGTTAGAGACGGTCAGAGTTTGATCTTCTACCGCATCGCCGGTAATGATAACGTTGCCCGTCGGCGCATCGTTAACGTTGGCCACGCTATCCGTGGCGCCAGATGTCACCGTTTCGGCAGTGCCCTGCTGATCGGTGTAGCTGGCACGAACGCTGATGGCAGCGCCCACATCCGCTTGCGTCAGGGTGTAGGTTTCGCCGGTGGTGGCGGCGATTTCATTACCATCGCGTAGCCACTGGTAAGTCACCGCCCCCAGGCCGTCTTCGTCAGCTAGGGTGTTGGAGGCGGTTAAAGTCGCGTCTTCTACCGCATCGCCGCTGATGGCCACACTGCCAGTGGGCAAGTCGTTAACATTGGCAACGCTATCCGTGGCAGCGGATGTGACCGCTTCAGCTGTACCCTGATCATCGGTGTAGCTGACTTCAACGGTGATTGCCTTGCCCACTTCAGCCTGAGTCAAGGTGTAGGTGCTGCTGGTGGCACCTGTGATGGCAGTGTCATCGGCCTTCCAAACGTAGCTGAAAGCGCCCAGACCATCCTCATCGGCCAGAGCGCTGGTGTCGGCCGTGAGCGTTTCATCTTCGATCGCATCGCCGGTAATGATGACATCGCCAGTGGGGGCATCGTTGACGTTGGCAACACTATCCGTGGCAGCGGACATCACCGCTTCGGCCGTGCCCTGATCATCGGTGTAGCTGGCGCGAACGCTGATGGCAGCGCCCACATCGGCTTGCGTCAGGGTGTAGGTTTCGCCGGAGGCATCGGTGATCTCCGTGCCATCCCGCAGCCACTGGTAGGTCACCGTGCCCAGGCCGTCTTCATCCGCCAGGGTGTTAGAGACGGTCAGTGTCTGATCTTCTACCGCATCTCCGCTGATTGTAACGACACCTATCGGTGCATCGTTGACGTTGGCCACGCTCTCCGTCGCGCCAGATGTCACCGTTTCAGCCGTGCCCTGCTGGTCGGTGTAGCCAGCGCGAACGCTGATCTCAGCACCCACATCGGCTTGCGTCAGGGTGTAGGTTTCGCCGGTGGTATCGGTAATCTCAACGCCATCGCGCAGCCACTGGTAGGTTACCGTGCCCAGGCCGTCTTCATCGGCCAGGGTGTTAGAGGCGGTCAGTGTCTGATCTTCTACCGCATCGCCGCTGATGGCCACGCCACCCGTCGGTGCATCATTGACGTTGGCCACGCTATCCGTGGCAGCGGATGTGAGCGCTTCGGCCGTGCCCTGCTGATCGGTATAGCTGGCACGGACGCTAATGGCAGCACCCACATCGGCTTGCGTCAGGGTATAGGTTTCGCCGGAGGCATCGGTGATCTCGTTGCCATCGCGCGCTGGTGTCGGCTGTGAGCGTTTCATCTTCGATCGCATCGCCGCTGATTGCCACGCCACCCGTCGGTGCATCATTGACGTTGGCGACGCTACCCGTGGCAGCAGATGTCACGGCTTCGGCGGTGCCCTGCCCGTCGGTGTAGCTGACTTCAACGGTGATTGCCTTGCCCACTTCAGCCTGAGTCAAGGTGTAGGTGCTGCTGGTGGCACCTGTGATGGCAGTGTCATCGGCCTTCCAAACGTAGCTGAAAGCGCCCAGGCCATCCTCATCGGCCAGAGCGCTGGTGTCGGCCGTGAGCGTTTCATCTTCGATCGCATCGCCGGTAATGATGACATCGCCAGCGGGGGCATCGTTGACGTTGGCCACGCTATCCGTGGCAGCGGATGTGACCGTTTCAGCGGTACCCTGATCATCGCTATAGCTGACTTCAACGGTGATTGCCTTACCCACTTCAGCCTGAGTCAAGGTGTAGGTGCTGCTGGTGGCACCTGTGATGGCAGTGTCATCGGCCTTCCAAACGTAGCTGAAAGCGCCCAGACCATCCTCATCGGCCAGAGCGCTGGTGTCGGCTGTGAGTGTTTCATCTTCGATCGCATCGCCGCTGATTGCCACGCCACCCATCGGTGCATCGTTGACGTTGGCGACGCTACCCGTTGCGGCAGATGTGACCGCTTCGGCGGTGCCCTGATCATCAGTGTAGCTGGCGCGAACGCTGATGGCAGCACCCACATCGGCTTGGGTCAGGGTGTAGGTTGCGCCGGTGGCGGCGATGATTTCATTACCATCGCGTAGCCACTGGTAGGTCACCATGCCCAGGCCGTTTTCGTCCGCCAGGGTGTTGGAGGCAGTTAAAGTCGCGTCTTCTACCGCATCGCCTGTGATGGTGACGTCACCAGTAGGCAAGTCGTTAACGTTAATTGTCGACGTGGCAATAGCAGAGTCAGCCTCTCCATCAGAGGCTCTCAGCGTCAGCGTTGTACCACTTCCTTCGTCTTCCGGCTTATATTGAATATTGGAGACTGTATCCAGATAAGTGTTAATAGCATCAGGTGTTCCCTCGAGCGTCAGGGTGTTGGTATCTGAGCCACTCACAACAACACCTGTATCAGAACTTGCAGCCAATGTTCCCGAAGGAGTGCTTATCTCAAGTGTAATTTCATCACTATCAATGTCTGCCAGACTGACGGCAGATAAATCAAGGTCAGATATCGAGCCAATAGCGACCGTTATACTAGCCGGCACTCCAGTTAGCGTCGGAGGGTTATTGACGCTGATCGTTATAGAGGCAGTATCGTCTGCCGTACTATCCTCATCTTCGTCATCAACAGCAACTGTCAGAGAGTAACTATTGTTGTTCAGCTGACTGTCATCGGCAACAGTAATCTGACCGTTACTATCAATGGCAAAAGCGCCGCTTTCATTGCCAGAGGTAATGCTGAATGTTAGTCCGTTAGTATCTCCACTAGGGGTAACCGTTCCAATCACGGTGCCGTTTACGCTATTTTTATTTACAGAGAAACTGTTGTTGCCAATGATCGGATCGACATCGGTAATATTGAACTCCAACGTTTGACTATCACTACCGCCATTGCCATCAGCGGTTTGAATAAAGAGTGACGCTGCATTATTTCCAGAAACATTAGCCGTTGGAGTAAAGGTCAGGCTATTGAGAGCAGTGTTAACATCATTGAGATCACCACTAAAAGTAACAAAGCCAGAATTATATTCTCCAGAAACTTTGGTAAGACCATTAATGTTAGCAAGATTAATCGTACCATCAGTTGCTGTCAGAGTTACCGTCTGATTGTCGGCATTCCCATCAGTGATCGAAAGCCCTGAAACTGCATTAGCGCTGGTATTTTCGTCAAAAACCAATGATGAGGGCAAAATAATGGCAGGGGCTTCGTTTGATACTTCGCCCTCAGGAATCACTTCAGACTGTCGAAGCAGCCAAGTATCATAATCACCATTCCCGCTATCATCATCATTAACTAACCAAGAAAGGTTACCATCAACATCAACGAAAGATGTAATATACCCATACTCTGCTTGAGTTGTAGGAATAGTGGAGGAAAGGTCTTCAATGAAATTTCCATCAAAGTCATAACTTACCAGATAACGTTCTATTGTTGTTGGGTCAGTATTGTAGTCAACGTAGCTATAACTAACCACCAGCCTATCATCAAGAATCACTGGCTTAGAAAAATCCCCCCAGGAATTCATACCGCCAATAACCGTATCACTTGAGAGTAACGCATTACCACTATCATCGTATATCTGGTAACGAACATCTCGAGTACTGCTATCTCCTGTTGCCCCCTTAAAAAGCACAAGATAATTACCATTAGGAAGCGTCTCCACATATTGCGACGCATTTCCTTTCGCAATACTATCGCCTATAGAGAATCGATTACTCCCATTAACTTGAGTAGGCATAGAGGCATCATTATCGAACAGCATCCCTAGATAATTATTATAATCATAAGCATCCCAAGTGATGATAAATCCAGTATCATTTGCAGCGATATTATGCTGATATTGTGAACCACTTACCCCAGCAAGGTTGGTTACTGACAATTGCTCATTATCAACTGGCGTACCATCCACCTCAAACCTGCGCATGGCATAATCAGATCCACCCGTCGCCCAAACAAATGCCAGGTTACCATTTGACAACTCAGCAACTTCTGTAAAGCGATTCAAGGAACCTGCTTCAGAATTTATTTTAGTAGCGCCGACTACTTCCTGACCAGTGCCATCAATGATTTTAAAATATGTATCGGTAAAACCTGTGCCGCTAGAGCCACTGTACCAAGTAACCAGAATATTCCCATCTGAAAGGCCTTTGAAAATAACGCTATCAGAATTGTCATCAGTGCGTGGATTAAGAACAGGCAATGGTACTGTACTGACTGAACCATCAGGAGAAACTGAAATTATTCTGAAATCACTACCAACGAAATAGCTGACATAGAGTTGGCCGTTAACACGCTCTACACTGTACACATAACTGTCAACAGAGGGATCAGTTTCTACATTATATCGAGTATCGCCAATTTGCATAAAAGCCTCGCTTTATAAGTTAGTTATGGCACGAGATTCGAGCGCGAATGGTCCCGTCAGTGCAGGTTGGTAAAATAAAGTCGGTTTCATCCAGGAGTCGGGGTTCAGTATCAGAATGGCCTTGCAAGCCAATGCTAAATACATTGCCCTCAAACGGCACTTCGGCGCGAGAATGCGGCTCCTGATGCAGGAAAACCGCCTGAAGCTTGGAGCCTGAGCAGGGCACCCCAGAAATAGCGCGATAGCTCATGATGCCCCCCTTGCCACGCCGAGGTGAAGAAACACCTGAAAATGTTTCATTTAGTTAATTAAAAGTATCAAAGCCCAACCTTCAGCGCCATTCATTAATATGAGAAAACACAAAATAAAGTGATGGCAATTCACCAAATTTATAGCCAAAAAGCATTAACAATCTAACTAAGCAATTATTATAATTAGCTTTATTTTATCTTCAGCTATGCGCATCAGCGCATTACAGCGTGAACGAAAAGCAACCTGTTTGGAGGGGCACTGCACTATTCCTGGTTTGCAGGCACTTCATCACTTATTTCTAAACAACAAGCTTACATGCACAAACTTAATATATTAGCTATATGTAAAATATGAATATATAAAAAAGCCTGCGAAAAATCGCAGGCTTTTTGTGATGCATACTGGTTCGCCCAGTTAGGCGTTATTTATAGTCTATTCAAGACTTTATGTTTTGAAGCGTTTTCACGTTCTGCGTAAAGCGACAACTCATCGGTCACCTGGGCACCCAAGGCTTCTTCAAAGGCGTCGCGATTGGCATTCCCGGCATAGGCTTCGCTCTCTGCACCACCTAGGTTCGACTGGAAAATACCCGCCGCGCTGACCGGCAGAAAATCTTCATAGGTAATCGGCTGTGCTTCCACCAGTCCCAGGGCGATTAACGCCTCAATATCGGTATTGCCGACGTCTTTAGCGGCTTGACCTTTTTCGGTCAGATGATACTGAAAATACGCTAGCCCCTCACGGCGCATGGCCTCGTCATTATCAGGGAACTGGGCAAAGACGTTTTGCATAACCGTTTGGTGGGCGTCGTTATCTAACCCTGCGGTTTGCTTGCGGCCTTCAGTAAGCAACTGGTCATAAAGCGCACGGCCTTTTGGTGTTAGCGCCACACCACGCTGCTCAATTTCGCCAAAGCGAGCGGTGTGAGTACCTTGCGCGTCGCCGGCAAAGCGGATTGATTCTTCCAATGCTTTAAAGCTGGTCTGGCGCAGCAGAATGGGGCATTCACGACGTGGCGGCCCTTCAATGACGGCTTTGGGATTCATACCCATCTCCGGCATGCGGCGCTGTACTTCGTCGATATCCAGGGTGCGTGGCGTCAGGTGATTAATATGCGGCCCACGGAAGCACACCACATCGGCAATCAAACGGTGCTCATCATGTAGCGCCTGGTAAGTCTCCAGATCGACCGTCGCATCCTGGTGCCAACGGAAGGTTTCCAGAGCTTCTTTGACGAACTGGTCGGCTTCTTCGCTGGTTAACCCACCCTGGGTTTCATGACGCTCAATAAGCTCGCGCGCCCCTGGGGTAAAGATATCGCGCTTAGCCAGAATTTCTTCCGAACGCTGGCGCAGCGCTTCGCTTTCAATAAGCTCTAAACGCAGCAGCGAGGTAAAAACACGGAAAGGGTTCATCGCCAGCGCATCATCGTCGATAGGCCGGAAGGCGGTTGAGTGAACCGGTACGCCCGCTTCTGAAAGGTCGTAATAGCCCACCGGATACATACCCATCACAGCAAACAGGCGGCGCAGCATGGCAAGCTCTGTAGCGGTTCCCACGCGAATAGCCCCGTGGCGTTCTACGCTCAAACGGGCCAATTCACCCTGCGCTTCCAGGCGGCGATGCAGTTCAGGCTGTTGACTAAGTGTTTCTTGGTTAACGCGCTCGACAAGTTCAAGCAGCGTGCCGTACTGCGGCACTTCGGCTTGATACATGGCCGACATTGCCTTAGAGAAACGGTCACGCACTTCATTGGTTGAAAGAAGGCTCGGTTGAGTCATTTCATTGCTCTCTCTTGCATATTGTTGGGATAAGGATGAGATACCGACCTCAATTGCGCCAATAGCGCCTGAAGCGGGTGTGGCAAAGTTTGCGCTGAGTAGCGTTTCACCTGGCTGCGGCAGGAGTAGCCTGTTGCTAGCAGCTTGCCTGTGTTTTGCTCGGCTTCCACCTGAGGCTGCCAGGATTGGGCATAAATGGTTTTCGAGGTTGCGACATTACGGGTTTCATGGCCGTAGGTGCCGGACATACCGCAGCAGCCGGTCGCCATCAGCTCAAGCTCTAAACCAAATGCCGCAAACACCTGCTGCCAGGCTTTGGGGCTGCCTGGGGCGTTGGTCTTTTCGGTGCAGTGGGAAAGCAGCTTAAAGCCAGGATCGGTTAGGTTCAGCTGGCGAGGCGCTAGCGTGTTAATACGGGTGGCCAGCCACTCTTGCAGCATCAGCACGTTGGGTACTTGTTCACGGCCCAGGGCTTTGACGTACTCTTGGCGATAGGTCAGCGTCATCGCCGGGTCGATCCCCACCATGGGTACGTCGAACTCTGCCAGTGCCCGCAGGCGCTTGGCCTGTTTTTCCGCCGTGCGCTCAAAGGCGCCTAAAAAGCCCTGCACTTGCAGCGGTTTGCCGTTGGCAGAAAATGGCATCACAAACACCCGCAGGTTGAGCCGCGACAGTAGTTCCACCACATCCATCACCAGCTTGGCTTCAAAGTGGCTGGTGAACGCGTCCTGGACAATTATCACGCTGTTGGCACGCTGCTGCTCAGTCAGCAGCGCAAGCGAGGTGGGCGTGGCTTCGGCAACGCCCCAAGCCCTTATCTGTTTCTTTACGCTGGCGCGGGAAAGCTGCGGGGAGTCGCTCATTCCCAGCCCTTGACGCATTAGGCTATCGAC
>NZ_JABUZD010000152.1:0-9438 GCF_014897875.1 Halomonas sp. 3A7M | reverse complement strand
AGGCACGGCGGCCTGGCCTGCGCCCGAGCGGCGGCTTGCGCATGGTGAGCGGCAATCGCGGATCGGCCACCTTATCGAAATCGGACCATATACCGGAAATGCGCTCATATTCAGCGCGGTTGTCATCGGAAGCCGCAAGCCAGCGTCTATGGGCGCGCAACTCGGCATCGCCCGCATCGCCCGAATTGACCCTGACAAACCATGCAAGGGCTTCGTCTTTCGCCTTCTGTTTTGACAATATGCGTTCGTAGCCACCGCCGTTCAACGGGTTTTCCTCTCGAAATGAGGTTCCCGGCAATTGCCGGTCTTAACCCTGTTGACGAATCTGCAATCGCTACACCTCATCATCGCACATGGCTTTTTCATCAGTTCAGCCTTTCATCCAGTCTGGCTCGAGCGGTCGCAAGCGCCTTGATGATGAGTTTTTCCACGGCACTTTTCGTTATTCCGAGCCGCTCGGCGATCTGCGAATGGCTGAGACCGTAGAACTTATGCATGAGAAAAACCTCCCTCTGCCGGGGCGGAAGATTTGCAACGACGTTTTCGAGAATGGCGATGCGTTGGCGGAAATCGGCCGTCTGCTCCGGCGAGGCATCTGCGCAAAGTGAATCACGATCGCCCAGTGGCTCGAAATAGCGCGTTTGCGCGCTTTTTCTGCGCAAATGATCGATGGCGATATTGTCCGCCATCCGGAACACATAGGCCCGCAGATTCTGCACATCCATATCCGGCGGCATTTTTTCGGCACGCAGATAGGTATCCTGAACGACGTCGTGAATATCCGTGGCTGTCCCGAAGCGGCGCGCAAGATGCTTGACCAGATCGCCATAGCTTTCCGTCAACACCTGAACGATCGTTTTTTTCTTATTTTCAGCCACGTCGACAAGACCGGAAACAATGAGTGGGAGGAAGTAAACCGGCCTGTTTGCAATGAGCTTTGACAGTGATAATTACGTCACTGGGCTTATATCGTTGACGACTTAGATATAAGTCATTGATCGCCCCTTCGATTATTGCCTCGACTTTCTTATCGAGCTTTTTCGTACCTGGCTTGCGGCCTCGCGGGGCTGGTATCAATGCTGAAATATGGCCAGCCTCGTGATAGTCCTTAACCCATTGGTATAAAGTGGCAACGTGAACACCGGCTTCTTCTGCTAACTGCTCTGCCTTTGCACGAGTACGAAATGGATCGTCAAGTAGAGGACGGATTGCTGCAAACCGCTGCTGAGCAACTTGCCAGTCTTCGTCTTCGATCTCGGATAAATCCTTTCCTTCAGCAACACCACCTTCTCCAAGCTCTATATCCGTTACGGGACGAAGCTGATGCGCAGACAGACGGTGCACCTCTCCAGTGTCGGTATCTTTAGCAAGGAGGGTTGCTGTATCCAACAAGTGCGAAACTCTATAGGTACGACCATTGGCTGTTATCACAGACCCAGTAGTTACCGATAGAAAAGCGGGCTCTGTAGCCATAAGAAACCTTCTCCGTTAGTAATCCATATGGGGCTGGACATGTTTAATGGGCGTATGAGGTCAGCATGAACACGGCCTATAGCGATCATTTGCCATAAACAACTAAGCGCACACATACGCTTTTCCTCATTCGCATAAGCAGCTGTAAGTAGAATTTCAGGTGTTGTTTCACCGAGCACGGCAAGGGTTCTAGCCAAGTGAGTAGCGGTAGCCGAGTCCTCTGCCAAGTCCCTATAGGCCCTTAGAAATCGTGCATTGTTCAATAGGCCAGTGCCTCTAATCTCTCGCTCAGTCACAATGCGAAAGCCCCAACCTTGCTGCTTGCAATAGCGTATAGCTGCCTGAAATTTAGGCTTCATAATGTGCCAATTTTCTCTCAAATCTTCGCGATACTTAACCTCATACAGAATCGGCGCCGCTTCATCCGAGTAAGTCACGAGCATATCGGGCGTGTACTGACGCCTTTTTCGATCATCATCTTGATACTTAAGGGTTAGCGGCTGCTCACAAACCGTAGCGACCAACGGATCAAAATCGAGGATCATCAGGAAATCGCGCTCTAATGATGACTCAAAATTGCAAGTGCTTCCTCGTAAGAAAGAAACCTGCCCAGTAAGGCTCCTTCGGTTAGTTCCAATAACTCTAACAGGCCGATTCATATTCAGTCGCCTATATATTTGTGATTTTAACACCCAGTCGCTTATATTGGTGTCAATTAGTAGCGTATTTACTTGTCGAAAATAACGTAAGATATTGTTCCAGTATAGCATTAGTAGCTGTTTTTAGTGGAATTCACCATTGAACTCCTTTAGCTCCGCCTCGAAATCCCGACACACCTGTCTAAACAGGGTTTCGAGGGAGTTTAAATGTGCGACATTGAACACCCGACCACGGTACTTAGTCACAAAGACCAAGTGAGCGTGAATCTCAAAAACGCAATGCCTGCCAGTTCTGATTGAGTTGATTCTGTCCATAGACCAAGTATACTCAAGGCCATGAAACAGACCAAGACATTAAAGGTTCGCGTAAGGGACAAGCACGCCGCCCAGCTTAACCGCATGGCGCGCAGCGTGAACTTTTGCTGGAACTATCTGAACGAACTGTCGTCTCGCGCTATCCGTGAGCGCGGTCTGTTTCTATCAGCCTACGACCTGCATCCGTATACAAAAGGCGCTGGCAAGGAACTTGGTCTGCACAGCCAGACCTTGCAATGTATCGCCGCCGAATACGCCACTCGCCGCAAGCAGTTCAAAAAGTCTCGGTTGAGCTGGCGAAAGTCTGGCGGCGTGCGTCGTTCACTCGGCTGGATACCCGTTAATACTGGCGCCGCCAAGTGGAAGAATGGGCAGGTATTCCATAACGGCAGCTACTTCAAGATATGGGATAGCTACGGGCTGTCCAATTACAAGTTTCGCTCCGCGTCGTTTAATGAGGACGCACGCGGGCGCTGGTATTTCAATGTTGTCGTGGATGCTGATATTAAACCTAGCCTTGGGCAAGGCGCTGTTGGTATTGACCTTGGATTGAAAGACATAGCCACTTGTAGCAATGGCGAAAAGCTGGAAAACAGCCGCTTCTACCGTGGCATGGAAGAAAAGCTAGCGATTGCTCAGCGTAGCCACAACAAGAAACGTACCCGCGCCATTCACGCCCAGATCGCCAATCGCCGCAAGGATGCCTTGCACAAATTCTCACGCCGTCTAGTCAATCAGTACGGTGAAATCATCGTGGGCGATGTTAGCTCACAAAAACTCGTAAAGACCAAAATGGCCAAGTCCGTGCTAGATGCCGGGTGGGGCCAGTTGAAAACGATGCTGGAATACAAATGCGATCACGCAGGTATCGTGTTCAAGGAAGTGCGAGAAGCCTACACCACCCGCGCCTGTTCGGCTTGCGGCTCGCTCAGCGGGCCGCAGGGCGTAAATGGGCTGCGACTAAGAGACTGGGAGTGCGTGGCGTGTGGTGCGCGCCACGACCGAGACGTGAATGCGGCTCGGAATATCCTCAGTCTTGCGCTCGGGCATGAGCGTCCAGAAGTGGGAATCCCCGTCCTTTAGGGCGGGGAGGATGTCAATCATGCTGTGACTAGCTCTTCATCAACAACCTCTACTTTCAGTACAAGGTGTGCGCTCGCAGTAAGCTTCACCAGGGCATCAAGGCTAAAGGCGCTTACCTTGCCCGCCAGGAGGTTGTTCAGACGTGGCTGAGTGGTCCCCAGGCGCTTCGCCGCTTCTTTTTGGCTGAGATCCCAAGAGCGAACACGCTCCACCAGCTTTCTCATTAGCTGAGACCTTAGCCGCATGTTCACTGCCTCTTGCGGGGTATCTTCCAGCGCATCCCAAATATCGTCAAAGCATTCGTTAGCCATAAAAACCTACCTTACTGGACGGTTTGTTGCTTCCTATTGGTTTACTTTTTTAAAATTCAAGATAATTGTCCACGTCGTCCAGTGAGTGGGTGGCTTCATCGCCGCGGCGCAGGCGCTCCAGCGTCTGCTCTGCTAGATAGGTGTCCTCGAGGTCTTCCAGATGCTCTAGGATCGCTTCGCGCGCATAAGGTGGGGCGTAGTCGTCTGGTGGTGTCTGCATTGCCGCACCCTCCTCTTCTGGTCCTTTTACCGATACGGATAATCTTGAATTCCAGGAGCGGAATCACTCCTGGAAGAGGTCTGAATGGCTGCCGGTACGGGCCAAATGTAGCTCGTCGCCCTCTACGCGATACAGCAGCAACCAATCGGGTTCGATATGGGCATCTCGGTAGCCCTTCCAATTCCCCCGTAACGGGTGATCCTGGTAGGCATCCGGCAAGAGAGCTTGCTCGAGCAGCAGGCCCAGCAAGCGCCGCAGCTTGTCCATGTCCTTGCCGCGCTTCTGGACCCGCTTTACATCGCGTTTGAACTGGCTGGAACGGACTGGGGTCAGCATCAGATGCCCAGGTCCTCGAACAGCGCATCCGCGCTATCAAAGCGCTTGCCCTTGCCGGCGTCCAGCTCGTCCAGAGCCTTGGCCGTGGAGGCGTTTGGCACCTGGACAGCGAACGGCAGGCGCTTCTCGTCGGCGATCCGCAGCATCAGCAGGCGGATGGCATCGGATACGGACAACCCCATGGCCTCCAGGGCTGCGGTGGCGCGTTCTTTGGTTTCGCTATCGATGCGGGCTCGAACGACGGTATCAGCACTCATGGTGTCCCCCACTTCTTCTCTGTAGCTACAATGTAGCCACAATATAGCAGATCAGGGGGCGTCGTCAACTGGAGGCGCTCTACCTGGCTGAGCTGCGCTGTTCCCCGCTCATAAAATTTCGTGCGCACGAAATAATTAATAGGCGCAATTATCAGTTAACGCGAAAAACCTCGTACTTCTAGTGCGAGGATGGATAGCGTGGGACGCGAAGCGTCCCCTATTCTGGCCTTGTCTGCTGCTCAATGTATTGCTTGACGACGCTCAGCGGTGCTCCGCCGACACTTCCCGCAAAATAGCTGGGACTCCATAACGCATTTTTCCTGTAGGCCGGTTGTACCAATTCAGGGTGCAGTAGTTTCATTCGTCTACTCGAAACGCCTTTCAGGCTATTTACTAGCCTTGAAATCGCCACCTTGGGCGGGTAGTTCACCAGCAAGTGGACATGATCGGTTTCACCAGGTTTTGTGGCATGGGGATGTCTGGTTTTGTGGCATGTAGTACAGCCGCTACAAAACACGGCTGTCTGGTGACTACATTCTGATTTTGCCGATGGCACTGGATTTTTTAGGCGTGTTATCCCGCTTATTATCTGCTACTGACGGCTCTGTTGAGGCATCCGCCTCCACACTTGTATCTGCTCTTCCTTCTTGGGCTCCCACCTCAACCCCGCCTTCCTCTTTTATGCTTGCCACACCAGGATCAACGGGCTCTTTGACGATAGCATGTGCCTGCGGGTTTTGTGATGGGCGGGTCGACAGCCCTTGATTATCAGCATGGCGAGCCCAGCGTGAAATATCATTGAGTAATGCCCCCGCCGACGCAAGGGCTTTTACCCGACTGGAAACATTACCGTTTGGAATGGCTGCCAGGTCGCGGTACAGCTCGGGATAATTGTAGAAATTGACGGTCAATTTTAGCGGCATGGAAGATTCTGTCTCGTCTCCGTCGCTATCCTCCACGTCCTCACTGACGATACTGCTATAGTGCCTTTCGGCGAGTGAATGCAATCGCTCACTGTCAACGGCAATGCCCCCCATTTCCCGCATCAAACAGCATAGGTTAGCGAGATTGCGCAGACGCTCCGCACGGTATTTATTAGGGACAGACATAAGTTCTCTGTACAGATCACCATCGCGGCGGCGGTACAGCATGATGTTGATGACAAGCGGCTGTGATTGCTGAAAGTCGTGCATCGCGGATTCTCCAATGATTATAAAGCTGGCGGTAATCAGTGCTACCACCAGCTGTAATGCCAATAAACGCTATCGTGCGGCCCAGCCGTGATAGCCCCGAGCGATGGACAGCACTGGATCAGAAGGCTGGATAATCTCGCAATGTGAGAAAATTCGCCGCGCTTCAGGTTCGAAAAATGCCCCACCGCCCCCTGCAACCACAACAGTATCAAGTACCGTATTTCGCATACTACCCGCAATTTCGCTTATAGCAGCCTGAGAGATTTCCAATGCGCTTTGTTGGATGTAAGGTTGGATGTCTATTTTCTGTCCTGCATAGCGTACTATGTGCAAATTTGCGCGTATTAAACTTTCAATTTTTTCAGGCTTGAGGCTCTTACCTGGTGCCGCTCCGTAGTCTGCACTGACCAATTCAGCCACTCTATCAATAATCCGAGACGTTGCTAAAAGGGTTGTACCGGACAACTCAGCATTTAACTCCCCTTCTTCAAACACTACAAAGTCAGTGCTATAAAAGCCAGGGTCAATGATGATAACACTGCCTTCTGTTAACGCCTCTACGGTATCTTGATCGTCGTTACTTTCAGCGTAGTGAATAGCATCTAAAAATGCACCGCCTGGTTGTGGAATGACCTCAACTTCATCCACGGTTACGGTTCTCTTTTTAGCAACTTGATGCTCCCCTGCCATCATCTTTTTAATATCGTTTTTTAATTCTTCGTTCTGCCAATGCGTGACCGGCAACCCCGTCACTAAGCGATCTATCTGGCGATCATTTGTATATAATAACGCAGCATGGAAAAGTGCCTTATACTGCGTCGTTTTAATGTAGTTTTCCGTTATATCGCGTGAGCTACCCAACACTTTACCTGGTGCAATACCAGCGGCATATTCAACGCCATCTACCATAACAATGGTGGTATCAACATCACCGCCGGTAATGCCTTTAATCTGCCGATTGAATTGATCGAGGCGCGACACCCCTACAGGAAAGATGGACTCCTGATGCCCTTCATCGCCGCCTGAGTAAACCAGCTTGGTGTTGCTATAGCCGATATCCAGCCCTACGTTCGTACCCATTCAGACCTCCACGTTTCACTGTTGAACCGCTAAATCGAAGCGCAAGTCACTTCGCTTTAGAGAGTTTATTTTAAACTTTTAGGTTTGTAAAAATCAGTATTGCATCCATTGAGAAATGCTTCAACCCTCTCATTACTTTTTCACTTCCCACCAGTAATGGGGGGAAGTGGCAAATTTTGCTCACCTCCCCCCAGTTGGGGGGAGAATTAAAAAAAATTGGCTATTTTTCCTATTTTCTGTTTCACCTTCCACCAGTAAGTAATATCCTGTGGGGAGCGAGGGTTTCCCCCAGGGTAATTTCATGGGGAGCGTCTGTTAGATATTGAGGCTTTGGAGGGCTATCTGGATGTCAGAATATGGTGGTAGCAGCAGTTCAAGTAATTATTCGCTTGACCATTTGCATACGTTGCTTGCTGTGAACGACGAGGCAGAAGCCGAGCGTTCGGGTATTGATTTGGCTGAAGTATCTGCCGCGCTGTCGGATGCAGCCGATGGAATGCTTGAAGAAATTGAGCGGTCGATTTATCTGGCAGCCTTGGACTCACGCACGATGGCTGACTTATTTTGGGAAGAAAAAATGGAGCGTTTTGCAGCAGGTGATCCAGGTAAGCTCGGTATCCGTGTTCGCGTTAATCGAGGAACCTTGGAAGTCGCCTATTTCCGTGATGCGTTTGTTCGAAACTCTGACTCGATGCGCAAAGGTAAAACTTACTACGCTAAACATATTAAACGGTCTGGTAAGCATCATTATAACGCCCGAGACTTTAATGGGGCTGAAAGTTGGGAGCGAGAATTAGTTGCGGCGCACGAAAAAGACCATGCCAAAAATCGAAAAATTTTTTATGAGTTATCAAAAGCGCGAACAGCGTTGAAGGAGGTCAAAAAGGTAATTGAGTCGCATAGAAAGTAGATAGTCTAATAAGTTATTTATTCATGACTCAAACACCTCTGCTGGTGAAATTTCTCTTTTTAAACCATGCCGCCGAATAATTTGATAATATTCGTTAGGCTTATCCTCTTTCACATTCAAGTGGTCTTAATTTCGTGTGCAGGCATACACAGAACACCGTCACAATGCTTTCCTTTTAAAATAAAAATTGCAAAAGCCTGTTTCAAAAAAGCGGCTTTCATAAATCTATAAAGAGCAGAATAGCTTTATATAACTTTTGATTGATTTTAATCCATATTCTACTTTTAAGCACTTATATACTTCAGTGCATAAAAGCTGCAAAAAAGCATTTATAAGCTATTATGCCACATAACAAACTAAAAGGTTTATAGCGTATGTTATGGTTTATTTAAGCCTTGAGGGTGGGCTGAAGCTAATTCACCAGAAATCCGCCCCTCAGCGCCTTGGTCGGTTTTTCGGGATGCGTAGAATCCAAAGGACACCCGACATCGAGACAAGGAGAGCACTGTGCTCACATTAGTAACCGCTGATAAGTCTGAAAACGCATTGTCACGGCTTGAAGAAGAACAGCAGATATTGGCTGACGATATCGCTATGGCATTTTTTAACCTGACGCCCGACATCACTGAGGATGCTGACTGTGGCGACGTTGCGCACGAAGCAGCAGCATTCTTTGCTGACGCCGGTATGCCCAAGGAGCTGTTCTTTGGCGAGCTACATACCAACGAAACGGGCGAAAACGTGATCATCGTGCCGCATTACTGGCTGGAGGTGCCGCTGCAAACAACGCGGATTATCGTCGATCTGACACTGCCTTTCTGGCTGACTGATCCTGTTGCCGACACGACGGATTTCGACATTCCAACCGTGCTCATCAAGCGCCTGAGCGACGAGCGAGGACGAAAATACATGGGTGAGCGCATCGAGTTTCCCGATCTTGTAGGTGAAGCCGATAGCTCGGCTATTGCGTTGTATCCGCAGTGCCGATTTTGCGATGGCCTTGTCCGTCATTACCATCGTCTAAAGTAAGGGTTTCGAGATGGAGACACAGGCTCGACAGAGGCACTTGCTTGCGTTTCTGGATCGGTACGGCGTTGACTCTCCTGCATTGCAGTACGCGACCTCGCTTCTTTTGGACGCCCCGAAACTATCCCTGCTGTGTCCGATTCTCCGTCCATCGAAAGTGTTGCGCTATTTGGCCTGGACGACGACGAATGGGAAGACGCGGTGCGAGCTGCCCGTCTTCAGCGCAAACTGGATCAGCTGTCTTCGCAGTTTCCGCTTACGCTGCTTTCGGATTCGGTTGTCGATGCCGATAGTGGTCGGATACAGCTTTGGGGCCGCCAGGTGCTACGCCCATCGGTGCTAGAAGATCAGCTGGGTATGTCTATCGCCACATCCGATTGGCAGATCGTGATGGATGCTTTGCAACTGCTCCCGTCTTCCTGGTCGATGGTGCTGGAAATTTCTCGGGGGGCGGCTTAATTTCGCACCGGCTTGGTCAAGCGCAAAAGTTGGTTAAGCTACTAGGGAAATCAACGTAACGAGGAAAATCTGGTCAATTACCTCCGGCTGAAGCCGGAGGCTTGTAAAAGCAAGCC
>NZ_JABUZD010000150.1:0-542 GCF_014897875.1 Halomonas sp. 3A7M | reverse complement strand
TCATATCGCTAAATATGTCAACTGTTTATCATACGATTTATGCAGGAATGAAGCGCACTCCCTCGGAAAATAACGGTATACCTAAAGCCTGGGCACAAAAAAAACCGCCCATTCAAGGGCGGTTTTTCGGGGCGGGTTTAGTGCGCTTTCTTGGTTTTGGTCAGGTGCCGGACATAGAGCGTCAAAATCACAGCCATAACCGCAGGTGAAAGCAGTAATAAATAGGGATAGCTCATGATAACTCTCCTTCTTCTTTTCCAGCGTCAACATCTAGCTTAGCTTTACTATAGACGCATAATAACACGGTCACCACCCCAGCGATCACGCCGACCGTTCCAGCGGTATAGCTAATTTGCTCGGTGAAAAAGGTGCCGATCAAGCTGAGCGCGACCACGGTTGCCCCAATCCGATCCAGCGCATCCGCCATCCCTCGTGCCACTGCCCGCCGCATATAATATTTACTCTGCATATAAATCTCCTTTGGTGATCCGCGGTTGTCGCCGCGCTTTGTTTCGACCCTTGTAGTATCGCTCATATCGCTA
>NZ_JABUZD010000151.1:0-6291 GCF_014897875.1 Halomonas sp. 3A7M | reverse complement strand
TTTCAGCCGCTTTCTTTTATACCCTGTGAGAAATCCGGGCTAGGAGCGAGTAATGAAAAAAACATGGCTGGGTTGTTTAAGTTTAGCGGTTACCGCTGGGGTTTTACTTTTGCCAGCAGCGCACGCAGCAGAAAGGTTGTGCGAAGATAAAATGACTGTCTTACGGCAGCAGTTGGAACACGCCCAAGCACACGATAACCAACATCGTGTTAGAGGGTTGCAGCGTGCGTTGCACTCCATTGAAGAGAATTGCACGAATGAGCAAGTCCTTGCTGAGGCTGCCGAAGAGGTACGGGAGAGCCAGGAAGAAGTGCGTGAGCGCGAGTTAGCGCTTGAGGAGGCGCTTAGTGAGGGCGACGAAGATGATATTCAGAAACGACGTGAAAAATTAGCAGAAGAAGTGCGTGAGCTTGAAGAGCACACTCAGGAACTGAATTCACTGCAGCGCCGTATTAACGAATAATCTGCACGAGGATTTAGCACCTAGCCGCAAGATTTGTGTTTATTCCAAACAACCTCTTTTAGGCTCTTCGACGTTGGGTGTGGAATTCGCCCCCTGAGCTGGGCCAGAATATGACCTCCACAGCGGCAGGAGGTATGACATGGACGGCACCCAGATTCTAACACTCGGCCTGGGCTTGGAAGCGCCCTGGATCCTCAAGAACCAGTACCTGGATACCGCCGTGTCGCCCCACCGCCTGGACCTCTATGTCGAGGCGGAGCGAGGCAGTCTCTATCCCTGCCCAGAATGTGGTAAGGCCTGCCAAGCTCATGACTTTGCCGACAAAACCTGGCGGCATCTGAACTTCTTTCAGCATCACTGTTACCTGCATGCTCGCGTGCCGCGCACGAAGTGTCCTGACCATGGCGTCAAGCGCATAGAGGTGCCCTGGGCCCGGCCGGGCAGCGACTTTACCCTGCTGTTCGAGCAAGCGGCCATGTCACTGGTCAAGGAGATGCCGGTACTGGCCGTCTCCCGCCAGTTGGAGATTTCCGACAAACGACTATGGCGCATCGTGCACCACTACGTTGGCCGCATGTTGGGGGAACTGGATCTGTCCAAGGTGGTGACGGTCGGCGTGGACGAAACCGCCTCCCGGCGCGGTCATCGCTATGTCACGGTGTTCCTCGACATGCAGCGCAAGCGGGAACCGGTTATCTTTGCCGTCCCAGGCTGCGGCAAGGATGCCATCCAGGCTTTCAGCGCCTTCCTGGCGGCCCATGGCGGCGACCCGAATAATGTGGTCGAGGTCGTCTGCGATATGTCGCCAGCCTTCCTTAGCGGCGTGACCGAGCACCTTCCCAAGGCCGAGGTAACGGTCGACTGGTTCCATATCGTACAGACCTTCACCAAGCGGCTGGACGAGGTACGCAAGAAAGAGCGCCGGGAGCAGGGGCACCCCAAGTCGCTGCGCTGGGCCCTGCTGAAGAACCTGGATAACAAGAACCTGACACCCAAACAGCTTTCGGCGCTCCAGGAGTTGGTGGCCGATCAGAGCGCCACGGCCGATGCCTGGGTGATCAAGGAGAAGCTACGCTGGATCCAGAAGGCTCCAACGCCCAGAGCGGCTCGGTGGCGCATCACGAACTACCTCAAGGTCATGCAGGCGGCGGTGTCTGAAAAGTCACTGCTGAAGCCGATGGGGAAAGCCCTGGCGACGCTTGAGCGGCACGCCGACGCGGTGGTCAGACGCTGGCTCTCGGGACTGACGAACGCAAGACTGGAAGGAATGAATGGTCTGTTCCAAGCGGCTCGGTCACGAGCACGTGGCTACCGGAACGAGGCCAACTTTATCGCCATGATCTACCTGATTGGCAGCCCGGTGGGCCGCCTATTCGATCAGGCCAAATCCACGTGAAGTGACGAAGAACCCTCTTTTAATACCGATGAAATGCTGGCAACGCCCAACAGAGATCAAAAAACAAGCCATACTGAGTGGGAGTACCGCAATGGAGTCACTCCAGCAACGCATTGGCCTTATGGCAACCATGCTAGTGATGATAAGCCTGATCAGCGGATGTCGCGGGCAACTCACCGTAACGGTGCCATTGCCCATGCTGGTGAACAATCCAGCTGCCTTTGATGACAGGCACATCGTTACCCAGGGCGTCGTGCGGAATTTCAACGACCCCCTTCACCTCACGCGGGTCGATCAGTTACCAGACGAATAACCTCTGCAGCTAAGCGACGCTATTAGCAACCTAACGTAGCAAGAGCGAATGATCTATCGCTATAAACTCACTGGCCTCATTTATTAATGATGCTGCCGTAAGTTGGGGAACACCATAAACCTCAACTTTTTTACCATGCTTAACGCGTATTTTGTTGACTAAAAGATCGAAGTCTCCATCGCCGGAGACTAATACAATAACATCTGCTTGCTCTGCATATTCCATTGCATCGAGAGCAATGCCAACATCCCAATCACCTTTCGCAGAACCGTCTGAGCGTTGGATGAAAGGTTTCAATTTTACATTAAAACCAATTGCTCTGAGTATATTTTGAAACTCCCGTTGCTTTTGGTCACCTCTATCGATGGCATAGCAAAAAGCAGCCACAACGTCTCTGTCAGTGGTTACTTGTGCCCAAAATTTGTTGTAATCAAAGTTTTTACCATACGCTTCTCGCACGGTGTAATAGACGTTTTGGATATCAATAAAAATCGCAACTTTGGTCATTATCTATAATCTTTTTTGTCGTTAGTGATGACGTCAATGTGACTCTTCGGCGAGCTGGCATAGTGTTTTTACTGCCGCTGGCTGGCGCCCCTTTTGCCAAGCAAGCATGAGATCCGTGGCTATTGGCAAGTCGTCTAATTCATAGGCGACAATGTCTTCATCGCCGAGTGCCATGATGCTCGGCATAATCGCATACCCCATTCCTGTTGCGACCAAACTGCGAATAGTGATGTCATCGCGACATTCCTGAACAGTATTGGGTACGAAGCCTACCTTCTGAAAGCACCTATCTAACCGGTCGAAGCTGCCAGGCGTTGAGGTTCGGCTAAACCGAATGAATGGCGCGTCGTGAAAATCCTTAAGCGAGGTCGGGGTAGTCGCTATGAGAGGGTGGCATCGACTGGTAAAGACCGCCATACGAAAACTGGCTAGTGGATAGTAATCTAGCCGTGGCTCATCTTCTCGTTCAATGAATAGAATGCCGGCATCGAGCCGACCCGCCAGAATCGCCTCTGCCTGAGGCCCCGACAACATTGATTCCAGCGTTAACTGTGTTGATGGATAGCGTGAACGGAATCTGCTGATGAGTGCTGTGATGCTGGGAATATAGGGATGTATGGTGCTAATCCCGAGTGAGAGACTTTCGCGGTAGCCATTGGCAATATCGCGTGTTTTCTTCGCGACACTTTCGAGTTCTGACAGTAGACGCTGCCCATTGGCATATAGGTAATGCCCCGCTTGGGTCAGAGATACCCCTTTGCGATCACGATAAAACAGGACTGCCCCGATATCGGCTTCAAGCTGATGTATCTGTCGCGTCAAGGCGGGCTGAGCGATCGGTATCTGCTTGGCTGCAGACGATATCGAACCCGCTTCGACCACCGCCAGGAAGTACCTTAGTTTTTTTGTGTCCATGTCCGCTCCCGGAGACGTCACGATGCGCGTCTCATTTCATACAGAAAATACAACTAAAGCCTCATCTCATAAAGGTATGACGCTATCGGGAAGAAGTATTTTATTCGTACTAAGCGTTACAACATACTCAAAAATAATCTGGCTAAGCGTATAGCGGCGTACGCGGCTCATGTTGCATAAGCATGTGTTATCGCAAACGTCAGATGGCGCATTTCTCCCAGGTTTACCACTTTACAACAAGGTTTTACCTCTCATGACGTTATCAGCCATTGAGCTTGAGAAAATGATCACGTTTCGTAGGGAGCTCCACCAGCACCCAGAGTTATCTGGTCAGGAGTCTATAACCGCTGAGCGTATTGCAATGATGCTACGTGACTTGGGGGTAGATGAGGTGCATGAGAAGATAGGCGGCCACGGTGTGGTCGGCGTCATCCAAGGCACCAGCACGGGGGCAACCGTTGGGCTTCGAGCCGACTTCGATGCCTTGCCACTCGAGGAAGCTAATCAGTTTTCGCATCGGTCCAGCCAGTCAAATGTAATGCATGCATGTGGGCATGACGGCCATACGGCAATGCTGATGGCTGCTGCTGCACAGTTGGCTAACCAGCGCCCAGCTCAGGGAAATGTCGTGTTGATTTTTCAACCCGCCGAGGAAATTGGTACTGGCGCTGAAGCGATGCTTGCGGAGGGGCTTCAGGAGAAATTCGCGCTTGATGCGATATTTGGACTACACAATTGGCCAGGTGTAGAGGCCGGGCGTTTTGTTATCCATGACGTCCCCCATATGGCATCAAGCGACGACTTTGAGGTGACGTTCCACTCCACGGGGGGGCATGGCGCAATGCCCCATCTCACAACGGACCCCATCGTCGCAGCCAGCCTATTTACAACCGCTATTCAACATATTGTCAGTCGTAATATTGACCCCCAGGACATCGCTGTAATTAGTCTGGGTAGCCTGCAAAGCGGTCATGCTAGCAATATTATTCCAGCGACTGCTCGGCTGACGGGTACCGCGCGCTGCTTTAAACCCGAGCTACGCAAACGCCTTGAGAGGCGGATTAGCGACGTGGCAGAAGGGGTTTCCAAGGCAACAGGATGCGACGTCACACTCGATTATGTTCCTTCAACGCCAGCGGTTGCCAATGACCGCGGTTGTGCCCAACTGTGCCGCGATGTGGTGGTGCAGCGTTGGGGGCATGAACAGCTGGTAGAGCACCCAGTCAGCATGGGAGCTGATGATATGGGAGCTTTTCTTACCCATATTCCAGGTGCCTATGCATGGATTGGTAATGGTTCAGGGCCACAAACACCGAAACTTCACCAGCCTGACTATGACTTTAACGATGCCATTCTGTCGATTGGAAGCGACTTCCTGACCAGTGTGGCAATGCAGTTTCTCGATAACCATCAATAAACTGGGGATACCCCATGACACCTCTCGAAAAAACAATGACACACGAGAATAGTTCACGACCAACATTTCGCTTCCCGCATATTTTTGTCGTGTTATTTAGCTTTATCTGTCTCGCTGCTTTATCAACCCACTTTCTTCAGGCGGGTAGCTATGAGCGTGTAACCAATGAGCAAGGGCGTACGGTTGTAGTGCCAGACAGTTATGCGGCGGTGGAAGCGCAAGAAGCTGGCTGGTTAAGTCCGTTCATGGCGGTCTTTGAGGGGATGGGGGAAGGCAGTAGCATTATCTTCTTTATTTTCATCTCAGGCGGCGCGTTTGGCGTGCTGAAAGCAACCGGGGTACTACAAAAAGTCGTTGCTAGTATCAGTAATGCGCTTACTGGGCGTGATCTCATTCTTATCCCTTTACTGATGCTTTTATTTGCGATGGGAGGAGCAACCTTCGGGCTCGCAGAAGAAACAATTGCCTTCATCATTATCCTCGCACCGTTACTGCGTATGCTGGGGTATGACTCTATTACGGCCGCAGCGGTGCCACTGGTAGGTGCTGGTGCCGGTTTCTCTGCAGCGTTTATGAATCCTTTTACCGTTGGCGTTGCCCAGGATATCGCTGAGCTCCCGATGTTTTCTGGAATGACTCTGCGGGCCTGTTACTGGCTAATATTCGTTAGCGTCAGTATTGCTTTCGTCACTCGCTATGCGGCCAAAGTCAAAGCTCACCCCGAAGCGAGCCTTGTCTTTAATAGTGACCGCCGCCAATTTGGCAAACCACAAGCCAATGAAGATCCTGGCGCGTTATCAGTTGCCGATAAACTCGTCCTCGCTGCTTTCGTAGGCACTATTCTGGTTATTGCCTATGGGGTGATACGCCACGGCTGGTATATCGGTGAGATGTCCGGCGCCTTTCTCTTGATGGCTATTTTAATCGGTGCATTTGCGCGTATGAACCCGAATAAAATTGCCGACCATTTTGTTGAAGGCATTCAGGAAATTGCGATGGGGGCACTGGTAGTGGGCTTTGCCTTTGGCATCCTGGTGATTCTGAGAAATGGGGATATCCTAGATACCATTCTTTATCATCTCGAAGGGCTGCTGAGCGGAATGCCCGCGGTGGTTACTGCGGTATGTATGTTTTTTGTTCAACTTGTCCTGAACTTCTTAGTCCCTTCTGGCAGTGGCCAAGCAGCACTGACCATGCCTTTGATGGTGCCTCTTGCGGATCTTGTGGGAGTCACCCGCGGTAGTTGTCAAGAAATCTGTCGCCTCTGAGGTCTTTTAGGC
>NZ_JABUZD010000149.1:0-940 GCF_014897875.1 Halomonas sp. 3A7M | reverse complement strand
ATATCGCCGCGGCGGACGTGGGTAAGCAGGCTGCCGATGGTTGCTTGCTGGGGGGAAATGGCGATATCGATTTCTCCCCCCTGAACCAAGTCCACGTAGGCAGCGTTGTTAATCAGCGTCAGTACCTTCTTGGCGCCCAAGCGTTTGGCCAGCAGCGACGACATAATATTGACCTCGTCGTCGTTGGTCAGAGCACAAAAGATATCGCAGTCTTCGATGTTCTCTTCTTCCAACAGCCGCTTGCTGGTGGCGCTGCCGTGTAGCACCACTGTTCGGTCAAGCCGCTCGGAAAGTGCAGTACAGCGCTCTAAACTGTGCTCGATAATCTTGACCTGATGACTGTGCTCCAAGTGTTCGGCCAAGCGTTCACCGATATTGCCCCCACCGGCAATCACTACCCGTCGGAAATCCCGTTCAACGCGGCGTAGTTCGCTCATTACCGTGCGAATATCGCGCCGTGCCGCCAGGAAAAACACCTCGTCGTCGGCTTCAATCACCGTATCGCCACGGGGAATAATCGGTCGGTTGCGGCGATAAATTGCCGCGACGCGTGTTTCCACATTGGGCATGTGCTTGGCTAAAAAGGCTAAATCCTGTCCCACCAACGGGCCACCGTAGAACGCCTTGACCGCCACCAGCTGCACCAAACCACCGGCAAACTCCAACACCTGCAACGCACCGGGGTGCTCAATCAGGCGGCGAACATGATCCGTGACTACTTGTTCAGGGCTGATCAGTACATCAATAGGAATCGCTTCGTGGGCAAACAATCCCTTACGGGTGAGGTAGGCGGTTGAGCGTACGCGGGCAATTTTGGTAGGCGTGCGAAACAGGGTATGGGCGACTTGGCAGGCGATCATGTTGATTTCATCGGTGTTGGTCACCGCAAAATCAACATATCGGCGTCTTCACAGCCCGCCTGACGCAGCACAATGGGATA
>NZ_JABUZD010000146.1:0-31904 GCF_014897875.1 Halomonas sp. 3A7M | reverse complement strand
GGGAGGGAAAGTAGCGGGGACGTTCCGCTTCCAGTATCAAGCCCACTCCTGGAAATACTCACGCTGGGTGGTGGCCCGCCTAGAAGAAGGCGAGTTAGGCTCTAATCCCCGGTTTATCATCAGTTCCCGTTACGATGATGGCTTCAAGCTTTACTACGAGCAGTACTGTGCCCGGGGTGACATGGAGAACCGGATCAAGGATCAACAACTGAGCCTGTTTGCTGACCGGACCTCCAGCACGCACTGGTGGGCCAATCAGTGGCGGCTGATCTTGTCGGGCTTCGCTTATACGCTGTTCGAGCGGTTACGGACTTATCTGAAGCACACGCCCTTCGCGCGCATGAGTCCGAGCAACCTGAGGCTCAAGCTCATCAAAGTAGGCGCGGTCATTATCCGCAATACGCGTCGAATCCGAGTACTCATGAGTGACAGCTACCCCTATAAAACGGCGCTATCCGATCTCGTCAGGCGGTTGGTTCCTAACTGACTGCTCGGGCGCCCCCGGCCCGAAGCAATGGGGGAAAGGGGGAAGTGTGTCTGAACGCCGGAAAGTGGTTAAAAAGTAGCCGATGTAAGTCGAGCCAGTAGGTGTTTAGCGGTGTTACAGCCTGAGTGCGGTACTGGCTGAGGTACTATGAGAAATCCAGGCTAGAGGTACAGTCATTATAGACAATGGGCAGGCTGGTAACTTATTTGGTCAAGCAAATATGAGTGTTAACTTCGCGGATAGAACGTTAAACGGTAGTTTGACCAATATGACTGCCATGGATACGGAAAATGGTGCCATACAGCAACCCTGGAATAACATCAATCTTGCTGGTGGCCTTGATGATAGCGGCAACCGCTTTGCTGGCATAACAGACGTTATATCGTCACCCGGCAATGATGCCAGTTTGAGCACTGACGCAGAGGGTGAGTTCCGGGGTCGTTTCTATGGCCCGGGGGCGGCAGAGGCTGCTGCCGTTTGGTCAGTTAAAGACCCGAATGGAAGCGCAGCTTATGGTGCTTTCGGTGTCAAAAAAGACTAGCCCGTTCAGCCTCATCCATTCGGATGGGGCTATTTTAGCTAGTAGCGTGCTGACAATGCGTTCAACTGCACGTCATCCATACAAGGATTGATGTATGCCTATTTGCCGATTTATCGCCATTTTACTGGCTTGTGGGTACTTTTCAGGTTCAGCCTTTGCCGATTCACCCGCGCAAACTAACGACACTAATCGTGAAATCCCCTTAGCCGCTGTGGCCGCCACACGCCTGATGGAACAGGGCGACAGTGAGCAAGCCAAAGCGGTGCTGTTGGAAGCGCGTGAGCACTTTGCCGATAACGACGATATCGCCTTTTTACTCGGCATGTTGGCGATGGATGAGCAGGAGTTCGAGAGTGCTAGCGCTTACTTCCGTGAGATTCTAATCCGAGACCCACAGGCGGTGCGTGTTCGTCTTGAACTTGGGCGGGCGCTGTTCGAGAGCGGTGACTACCGCGACGCAGGGCGTCAGTTCCGCTTCGCGCGTAGTGGTAATCTGCCCACCGAGGTCAATGCCAATATTGATCGCTACCTTGCTGCTATCCACCACCTCCAGACATTCAACTGGGATGTTTCGGTAGCGCTTGCCCCGGATACTAATATCAATGCCGCACCGAGTATCGAGGAAATTAGTATCTTCGGACTACCCTTCCAATTATCAGAGGACGCAAAGCGTCAGACGGGCATAGGGATATTGCTCAATACAAGTGCGGAATGGACACCTCATATTGCCGAGAATACTCGCCTGCGGCTGGGGGGGAGTTTGTATCGTACCGACTATCGTGGGGGAAGCTTTGACGATACCTTTGCCAATGTACATGTCGGTCCTAAATTTCAGTTTGGTGACCTTGAGCTCAGCACGTTGTTAACCGGTTTTCATCGCTGGTATGGCAATGAGTCCTATAATCATGGCGCTGGTCTTCGGCAGGAAGTGACCTACTATCCATCTTCTCGAACACGCCTGCATACTTCGTTAGAGCATCAGTGGGTTCGCCACGATGACGTTAGCAGCTTGGATGGCACCCGTACCAGTTGGCTGGGCAGTTGGCAGTATGCCCTGACGCCTTCTAGCGGCGTGATGGGAGTACTGGGCCTGTCCAAAGAGTCTACGGAGCTGGATATGCTCAGTAATACCGTTTATCGAGGTGGTGTCGGATACTACCGGGAGTTATTCGGAGGCCTAACGGCTCTGATCCAACCTGAGTATCTTCGCGCTCGCTATGATGACGTGACACCAGCCTTTGGTGTGGAGCGGCGAGACAATTTATGGCGTACAAGATTGCGATTGACCAACCGCCGCTGGGTATTCAAAGGGTTTACACCAGAGCTTACTTTGATCCGCTCATCCCGGCGTAGCAACATTGATCTATATAGCTATGACCGTAATCAGGTGCAGTTAGGTGTATCGAAGTTATATTGATCGTTAACATACGCATTGTTAATGAGGGCTATCGTTAGGGTTTTTAAAACACCCACTTCCCCAGCGTATCTACTCTGCAGATGACATTGAACCGTTAAGCCGCGACAATAGCGCGCTGCTTCAAATCACCGCGATTTGTTATCTCAATTGCCGTTACCGGGGAGTGCCATGTTGCCATTGAACATCCTTTATCAGGATGAGCACCTTGTTGCAGTGCATAAGCCGTCTGGGTTACTAGTGCACCGCTCGGCGCTGGCGCGTGGAGAAACAGAATTTTTGCTTCAACGCCTGCGTGACCAAATTGGCAAACGAGTGTATCCGGTGCATCGGTTAGATAGACCCACCTCCGGCGTGATGGTGTTTGGTTTATCATCTGAAGCGGCAGCCGTGTTGAGTGAAGGCTTTAGCGAACGGCAGGTAGAAAAGCGCTATCTGGCGGTAGTGAGGGGCAAGGCGCCGGAGCAAGAGCGCCTTGATTACCCATTGCGGGAAGAAGATGGCACGCGCCCCAAAACCGAGATGCCTGCTATGCCCGCGATGACCGATATTCGACGCCTGGATAGCGTTGAATTGCCTGTGCAGGTAGACCGCTATCCAGTGGCGCGCTATTCGCTAGTGGAAGCGCGGCCTATGACCGGGCGTCGCCATCAGATCCGTCGCCATCTTTCTCGGCGTGGTTATCCGATTATTGGTGATGCCAAGCACGGCAAAAGTGTCCACAACCGCTTTTTTGCGGATCAACTGAATGCTCCCCGTTTGCTGTTGGCTGCCAGCTATTTAGCGTTTGATCACCCCTTAGCCGATAAGCGCATCCAACTAAGCTGCGCACTCGATGCGACCATGAGAAGCCTATTTGAGCAATTCGGCTGGGCTGGGCATCTGCCGCTAGATAGCGTGCGCACCCCAGCCATTTCAACGCCCGCTGTGCTTCAGCGGTAGTCGTGACGAATCGAACCGTGCTGTCAAATAGCATGTTGTAAAATAGAGAGCCTGTAATGTCTTCGGATTATGACTTTCGCTTTGGCGGCATTCGCCGCTTGTATGGCCAACGTGCTGCCACGGCGTTTCGCCATGCCCATGTTGTGGTAGTGGGTGTGGGTGGCGTGGGGAGCTGGACGGTAGAAGCGCTGGCGCGTTCTGGCATTGGCAAGCTAACGCTGATTGATTTGGATGACGTATGTGTGTCCAACGTCAATCGTCAGCTCCATGCGTTAGACGCCACCATTGGCCAGCCAAAGGTAGAAGTGTTGGCCGAGCGTTGTCGCTTGATTGCCCCGGAGATAAACGTCGTAGCCGACAGTGCTTTTGTCACACCCACTAACCTTGCCGAGCGTATCCCCGATGATGCCGATCATGTGGTGGACGCCATTGATAGCGTGATCGCCAAGGCAGCGCTAATCGCCTGGTGCAAACGACGTAAACTGCCGATTACCGTGACGGGAGCTGCAGGCGGTCAGACGGATCCTACCCGCATTCAGGTGGCAGATTTAACGCGCACTGAACACGACCCGCTACTTTCCAAGGTGCGCTCGCGGCTGCGCCGTGATTACGGTTTTTCGCGTAATCCCAAGCGGCGCTTTTCCGTTGAGTGTGTCTATTCTGATGAGCAGCTGGTGTACCCTGGCGCTGACGGCGAAGTCTGTCTGCAAAAGCCCGACAACGGTGATGCTACCCGTTTAGACTGCGCCTCAGGCTTTGGCGCCGCCACCTTTGTCACTGGTACGTTTGGTTTTGTCGCTGCCTCAAAAGTGCTCGAACGGCTGGCTAAAAAAGCCGCTAAGCCCATGCCTTCAACGACCCAACAAGAGGAAAGTGAATGACTGCGCCTGTTCCCGGTATATATCGCCACTATAAAGGCAGCCTTTACGAAGTACTGGGCACCGCTCAGCACAGTGAAAATGAAGAGGTGCTGGTAGTTTACCGTGCGCTTTACGGCGACTACGGTCTGTGGGTGCGCCCGCTTACAATGTTCACTGAAAGTGTTAACCAAGACGGCCAGCCACAGCCGCGCTTTGCATTAGAGAAAGCGTTTAATTAATTCGGCGCTCCCTAATAGCGACACCACTCAATAGCGTAACGCTTCTCCCTTCGATATTTATGCGCCACCCGGGTCTTTTCTCAAAAAAAGTCCCGGGTGTTTTTGTCGTGCGCTATTGCTTATATTCCAGAATGAGCTATGTTTATAACAATTGTTTTGGCGAGTTTGTGCCTTGCGCTGCTGCTTAAAGCGGCAGCGAGAAACGCTAGGAGAGATGCATGCAAACACAACCGTTAGAGAAGGGCGTTGCTATTACTTCACAGCTCACGGTCGAGGAACTTGAGTACGTAAAAGCTCAGGGCTTTAAAACGGTGATCTGTAACTGCAAGCCTGGTGAAAGCGCTGAGTTTTCTGGAGAGGATGCTTACCGCTTTAAAGCAGCAGAACTTGGCCTTCATTGGGTGCACATTCCTGTGGCCCCCGGCGAGTATAGCCAAGTGGATGTCGCTGCTTTTGCTCAGGCGTTGCAGCAGCTACCTCGGCCTATTTTGGCGTTTTGTCGGTCAGGTAAGCGTGCTACCCATCTTTGGGCTTACGCAAAGCGCCATACCGAAAAATGCGATCTGGCGGAACTATTTGCCGCTGCCAAAGCAGCCGGTTTTGATTTGCAAGAGCACCGCCAAGGGCTTGAGAATCAGACAGCGTAGGCGTGCGGTGTGGTTTGCCTTAGTCAGTGCTATTGCCAGAACGAGTACTCCCCATGAACATAGAGCGTTGGGTGCCTGTGGTTGGCTGGCTGCGGCGCTATAACCGGGCTGTGTTATTTAAAGATTCGCTGGCAGCCGTTATTGTCACGCTAATGCTGGTGCCCCAGGCGCTGGCCTATGCCTTGCTGGCTGGGTTGCCGCCAGAGATGGGCCTGTATGCCAGTATGCTACCGCTGGTGCTTTACGCCATCTTTGGTACCAGTGCCAGCTTGGCGGTAGGACCGGTAGCCGTGGCAGCGTTAATGACGGCGTCGGCTTTAAGCAGCTTTGCTACTCCAGGCAGTCCTGAATATATTGGCGCTGCACTGGTGTTGGCGGCGCTTTCAGGATTGATATTGATTGCCATGGGCGTGCTGCGGCTGGGCTTTTTGGTCAACTTCTTAAGCCATCCGGTTATTTCTGGGTTTATCACTGCGTCGGGTATTTTGATCGCCATTAGTCAGCTCAAACATATTCTAGGTGTTGAGGCTGCGGGGCATAATGTCATTGAGCTGCTGGGCGCACTGTTCAGCCAGTGGCAACAGGTCAATCTCATCACGCTACTGATTGGTTTAGGGGTGTGGGGCTATCTGCTGGTTTGCCGCAAGCGCTTGAACGCTTGGCTGATGGCGATAGGTATCTCGGCCAGTGCTTCTGGTTTGATGGTCAAAGCCGCACCGATTTCAGCGGTGATGGTGACTACGCTGCTGGCCTGGCACTTTAACTTGGGGCAGTACGGCGTGGATCTGGTCGGCTTTGTGCCTAGCGGCTTGCCTGCCATTGCGCTGCCTAGCCTAGATCAGTCGCTATGGCTTGGCCTGTTGCCTGCCGCTTTATTGATCAGTTTGGTGGGCTTTGTAGAATCGGTGTCCGTGGCGCAAACGCTGGCGGCTAAGCGCCGCCAGCGTATCGATCCTAATCAAGAACTCATCGCTCTTGGGATGGCCAATTTGGGCGCTGGCGTCAGCGGTGGTTCGCCGGTTTCAGGTGGGTTTTCACGCTCGGTAGTGAACTTTGAAGCGGGCGCGGCAACACCGTTGGCCGGGGCATTTACCGCCTTAGGTATTGTGCTTTCTACGCTGTTGCTCACGGGTCTGCTGGCCTTTCTGCCGACGGCGACATTGGCCGCTACTATTATCGTCGCCGTGGGCACATTGATTGATCTGCCCGCAATAAAGCGCACTTGGCAATACTCCCGCAGCGACGGCGTGGCAATGGTGACGACCTTGCTTCTGACCCTGTTGCACAGTGTCGAGGTCGGCATTATCAGCGGTGTGGTGCTCTCACTAGGGCTGCACCTGTACCGCACCAGCCAGCCCCATAGTGCCGTGGTAGGGAGGGTGCCGGGCACCGAGCATTTTCGCAACGTGAAGCGCCATGAGGTCGAAACCGATCAACATGTGGCCATGCTGCGCATTGATGAAAGCCTTTACTTTGCTAACGCTCGCTACTTAGAAGATACCGTGATGGCGCTGGCTGCTCGTTCCCCTTCGTTAAAACATATTGTATTGACCTGCCAGGCGGTGAATGTGATTGATGCGTCCGCGCTTGAAAGCTTAGAAGCTATTAACGGCCGGTTAAAAGATGCTGGCGCAATGCTGCACTTGGCGGAAGTGAAAGGCCCGGTGATGGATCGCTTAACAAACACAGCGCTTTACCGCGAGCTAACAGGGCAGGTGTTTTTTACCACCTTTGAGGCTTGGCAGGCGCTGGCTCTCCCTACACAGAATGAAAAGCCGCAACCCTGCGCTTAATGGCGCCCCTTGATTGGAGAAAATGACGTGAACGCGTTAGCTTAGCCCTAACGTATTGACGACACTCCAGGGAACGGCCATGACCTCGCTATCACCGCAGCAGACGCTGAAGGCAGTATTCGGATTTGATGATTTTCGCGGCGGCCAGCAGGCGGTGGTGTCCAGAGTGTTGGAGGGGCACTCTACGGCGGCGATTTTTGCCACTGGGGCGGGGAAGTCACTCTGTTATCAGTTGCCTGCACTTCATCTTCCGCATCTGACCCTGGTGGTATCGCCGCTGCTGGCACTGATGCAGGATCAGCTCGCTTTCTTGGCCCGCCATGGTGTTGCAGCCGCCAGTATTGATTCCACCCAAGACCGCGCTACGACCCGTGATGTGATGGAGCGCGCCAAAAACGGTGAGCTGAAAATCCTCATGGTGTCGGTGGAGCGGCTTAAAAACGAGCGCTTTCGGCACTTTCTACGCCAGGTTCAAATATCGCTGCTAGTGGTTGATGAAGCACACTGTCTCTCTGAGTGGGGACATAACTTCCGCCCCGATTACCTTAAACTGCCCGATTATCAGCGTGAGTTTGCTATTCCCCAGGTGTTGCTACTGACTGCCACGGCCACGCCAGCGGTTATCGCTGATATGCGTGAGAAGTTTTCCATCGTTCCGGAAAATGTCATTACCACTGGCTTTTATCGCGCTAACTTAGAGCTTCTGGTGGTGCCCGCCATGGAAAATCGTCAGCAACAGCTGATTGATTGGCTTATGCCGCAAATGCCGCCTGGCAACGAAGCGCCTACGATTATTTACGTCACCTTGCAGCAAACCGCCGAGCAGCTGGCAAGTGAGCTGGCCGCCCAGGGGATTGCTGCCCAGGCGTACCATGCGGGGCTGGATTCAGCCCGCCGCGATGAGATTCAGCGCCAGTTTATGAGCAGCGAATCGCCCTGTATTGTCGCTACCATTGCCTTTGGTATGGGCATTGATAAAGGCAATATCCGCAACGTTGTGCACTTTGATCTACCTAAATCGATTGAGAATTACAGTCAGGAAATTGGTCGGGCAGGGCGCGATGGACTGCCTTCCACCTGTTTAACCATTGCCGGACGCGATGGTCTGCGGGTGCTGGAGAACTTCGTTTACGGCGACACGCCTGAGTACGCGGGTATTTTGCGCTTACTGGAGGAAATTTCATCAGCCGGTCAAGCGCCAGATCGTCAGTGGGAAGTACTGCTCAATACGCTTTCCCGAGATACCAATATCCGCCTGCTGCCACTTAAAACGCTACTGGTGCGGCTGGAAATGCACGGCATTATTGCGCCGCGCTTTGCGTTCTTAGCCGAGTATCGGTTGCGCTACCACATTGAGCCTACTGCCTTAGCGGGGCGTTTTGCAGGAGAGCGGGCGGCCTTTGTACGTTTGTTAATCGACAATATTGCTATCGCTCGTACTTGGGGGACGGTGGATTTTGAGCGACTGCATCAGGCTGGGCAGGCACAGCAAATTGATGCTTCCCGTGCCCGCGTCATTACCGCGCTTGAATACTTCCAGGATAAAGGCTGGCTGACCCTGGAAGGTAAACGCATGACCGATGTGTATGAAATTGGTCAGCCGGAATTTTCGGTCGAGGCGATGGCGAGCCAGTTGTTTAATGAATGTCTAGATCGGGAGCGAATCGAAATTGACCGGTTGCATTCCATGTTGGCACTGTTTGAGTCGCAAAGCTGCCTGACTCGGCGGTTAGCTGAGCATTTTGGGGATACCACCTTCGATGGGCCACTTGATACCGAGCAGGGCCGCTGTGGCCACTGTTCGGTATGCTACGGCAACCCGGTTCGGCTGCCGGATGCGACGCCATTACCCGCGCTGTCTGAAAAGGATTTTATCCGCTATGCCTCACCGCTGATTGAACGCCACACCGAACAGTTCGGCCAGCCGCCCAACGCCCAGCGGTTGGCGCACTTCTTATGCGGTTTAACCATGCCGATTTTTACCCCACTCAAAGCCCGCGGCCTTAACGGCTTCGCGGTCTTTGAGCAGCGTGCCTACCCTGAAGTGCGGCAGTGGGCAGAGCGCTGTTTAGCTAGCTCCGGCAGTTAAAGCATTACTCCCAAGCGGGGAACGGATCGGGTAGCTGCTTCCAGGCTTCCATGCCTTGTAGCAGTTCCGCTTCACTTAGCAAACAGGCATCTAGCGCTTCGCGCATGTTGTCTTGATCTAAGTGCTGGCCGATAAACACCAGCTCCTGGCGCATGTCGCCAAACGGCTCCTGCCACTTTTCCATAATGAACTGGCGAGTTTCAGGATCTTCCGGCCAGTTAGCTTCGGGGATAGCTTTCCAGAACACGCCCGCTGGGCCGTGATGAGCAATACCACCTGCTTGGCTCCATTGGCCTGCGAAGCGTGGCCGAGTAGCAAGCCAGAAAAAGCCTTTCGAGCGTAGCAGTCCTTTACCAAACCACTCTTGATTGAGTAAAGCGTGGAATTTCTGCGGGTGGAAAGGGCGGCGAGCGTGATAGGCAAAGCTGCTGATACCGTACTCTTCGGTTTCTGGCACATGCTCGCCACGCATCTCTTTTAGCCAACCAGGCGCTTGCTGGGCGCGCTCAAAATTGAACTTGCCAGTATCAAGCACCTTCTCTAGCGGCACGCCACCTTGAGTGATGGGCACCAGCTCTGCATCAGGGTTGAGTGAGCGCAGAATCGCCGTTAGCGCATCAAGCTCTTTTTTATTGATCAGATCCGTTTTGCTGATCAGTAATACATCACAAAACTCGATCTGGTCGACCAGCAGGTCTGCGACGTTACGCTCGTCGTCGTCACCCAAGCTTTCGCCCGCTTCAGCGAGGCTCTGCGCTTCGCGGTACTGCTCAAGAAAGTTGGCACCATCGACGACAGTGACCAGCGTATCAAGGCGTGCAACGTGGGAAAGGCTCTGGCCGCTTTCATCTTCAAAGGTGAACGTTTCCGCCACGGGTAGCGGTTCGGAAATCCCCGTGGACTCAATCACCAAGTAATCAAATTTACCTTCTCTGGCCAGTTGGCTAACTTCTTCTAGCAAATCTTCACGCAGCGTGCAGCAAATGCAGCCGTTGCTCATTTCTACCAAACGCTCTTCAGAACGGTTCAGCGCTACCTCGCCATCTAACGTGGACTCGCCAGGGCCGCCACGCACTAATGCACCGTCGATATTGACCTCGCTCATATCGTTGACAATCACCGCGACGCGACGACCTTCGCGGTTAGCCAAAATATGATTGAGTACGGTGGTTTTACCTGCACCTAGAAATCCTGAAAGCACGGTGACGGGCAGGGGAGAAAACACGGTCATTGCGAATGCACCTCTAAGCGGGTTTTTATAAACGGCGTTGTGTTATGTGATAATATAATAATAAGGTGGCGTGTAAAGAAAGGCTTAATCTTTGAAGTGATATTTCTTGAGTCACATCGAACTAGGCTACAATCGTCGATATTAGCAAAGCCAGGGGGTAATACTTTTAAGGCTTTCTTCAAATTAATGTGGCTAGGCAGTGAACGCCGCAGCCATTAGAAGGTGTGTTCTACTAATGGCATACACGAACCTGAACCCCAGCAAGGCGCTGATTTGGCGGATTACCCATCGCCAGAATCTGCCGTGGATTATGGCGAACGGGCTCCATGCAGGACATAGCGGCAAGCGTGCGGCGAAGTGGGTGGTGATAGGTAATGAAGAGTTAATTGGCCGCCGTGCGCATCGTAATGTACCTCTGGCACCTGGTGGTGTACTAAACGATTATGTGCCTTTTTACTTCACGCCCTTTTCGCCAATGATGTACAACATCCACACTGGCCGTGGCGGTGTGAAGACGGTGGCGAACAGAGACATCGTGATTTTGGTCTCCAGTCTGCATAAAATTGCCGAGTTGGATTTGCCGTTTGTCTATACCGACCGTCATGCTTATCCGGTCACTGCCCATTATTTCAATGACCTAGATAGCCTGAGCGCCATTGACTGGCTGCTTCTTCAGCAGCGCAACTTCCAGCGTGACCCGGATGACCCTGAGAAAATTGAGCGTTATCAAGCAGAAGCCCTAATTCACCAATATGTGCCCATTCAGGCATTGCTGGGGGCAATATGTTATACCCCGCAGGTACAGCTAGAATTACAGCAGCAGTCTGCTGAGTTGGATGTTGCACTGGATATTCACTGTCGGCCCAGCTGGTATTTTTAAGGAGTCAGACATGATCACTTATACAACAGGCAACTTGCTGGATGCTGAGGTTGAGGCCCTGGTCAACACCGTTAATACGGTGGGGGTGATGGGCAAGGGAATCGCGCTGATGTTCAAAGAACGCTTTCCTGCCAATATGGCGGCCTATGCGCGAGCCTGCAAAGCCGGAGAAGTTCAAACGGGCCATATGTTTGTGACTGAAACCGTTGAGTTGATGGGGCCTCGCTGGATCGTCAATTTTCCTACCAAACAGCACTGGCGAGCGAAATCCCAGATACAGTGGATTATTGACGGCTTGGTTGATCTGCGCAATTTTATTGAGCGCAATCAAGTGCGCTCAATTGCTATTCCGCCTTTGGGGGCTGGTAATGGTGGGCTGGATTGGGCTGAGATTAAGCCTCATATCGAGCAAACGCTAGGCGATTTGCAGGGTGTTGAGATTATCGTCTTTGAGCCGACGGCCAAATATCAAAACGTTGTAAAGTGCCAGGGTGTTGAACAGTTAACACCTGCGCGTGCCTTGATCGCTGAACTGGTACGCCGTTACTGGGTACTAGGGATGGAATGCAGTTTGTTGGAAATACAAAAACTGGCCTGGTTTCTGGAACGAGCGATTGAAGCAGAAGGCGTTGATAATCCGCTGGATCTTCGGTTTGAAGCTAACAGCTACGGCCCCTATGCTGACCGACTGCGCCATTTGCTCAATGGTTTAGATGGCAGCTATCTCAAAAGCGAGAAACGTATCAATGACTGCGGCCCGCTGGATACTATTTGGTTCAACGATGCCAAGCGGGAAAAAGTGGCGCTATATCTAAAAACTGAGGCAAAAGATTATCTGCCAGCGCTTGAAAAAACAGCCGCACTAATTGATGGCTTTGAGTCGCCTTTTGGGATGGAATTATTAGCCACAGTGGATTGGTTGCTGTTCCAGTCGCAGGTTAATCCAGATCCAGCTTCTGTAATGGAAGGCGTGAGGAATTGGTCAGGCAGTAAAAATTCGGCACAGCGTAAACTTAAACTGTTTGATTACTCCAGGCTAGAATTAGCACTTGATCGGCTCAAGAGCTTTTCGGTCCAAGCTGCCAGTTAAGTGAATTAAAAGGGCTCGCGTATAGCTGAAAACTAAGACCGAATAGTTGTTCAGCGCTTATATTGCGTTGGGCAGTAGCCTCGTAAAATATCCGGCGATCGCAAAGCCGTATGCTTCGTCGCGCGACCAGTAACACGCTTGCGCCATAGTCGAAATGAGGCCGGCTTAAGCTGGTGGCGCATTACCTCTATGACGTCCGGCTCGCCTAGGCCAAACAGAGTGTCGATCGCTTCAAACGGAGTGCGATCTTCCCAAGCCATTTCAATCACGCGGGACTGCTCTTCTTCGGGTAAACGACGGAAGCGTTTCACAGCTGCTTTAGGCATTGGTCACCTTACATGTTGATGAAGCGTGCAAGTAACGGGTTGCTATTAATTGTACCAGTATTGGACGTTGTTGTTTCGGTTGTACTGGTGTTTTGAGGAGATGTGCAGTTGTGAGGGCAGTTTACTTTATTGCTAAAAGTGCGCGAAAAAGGCCATTCATCAATACGGGTTCGTCGCGGCGGATGTTGAAGCCTGCTTGTTGAAGTAGTGGTGTCGCCTGGCGGGTGATGTCGGTCGCGATCAATGAAGTAATGACGTTCAGTGCTCGCCGACTTGGACCAGCAATGTGGGTGTCGGGTTGAAATTTATCCATAACACAGAGCTGTCCGTCGTTTTTCAGTACCCGGTGCGCTTCGGCTAGTCCCTGTTCAGGATTGGGCATCACCGCCAAAATAAGATGCATCACAACGACGTCAAAATGCTCATCTGGGTAGTCCAGTGCAGCGGCATCCATTACACGACATACCACGTCACGTTGCGCATGTTCCGCTCGCTCACGGGCTCGCGTCACCATCGCGGGGGTTAGGTCGGTTAAATGGATTTCTAATTCGCGCGGTAAATAAGGCAGGTCTAAGCCGGTGCCTGCACCCACCAGCAGTACTCGCATGCCGGGTTCCCAGTCAACTTGGTTAAGCGCACTTCTGCGGGGCTTACGAAACGCTTTAGTCGCCACCAGATCATAGACTGGCGCGTAAATGCTATAGCGCAAGCGATTCCAGGCGGTGGTATTTACCATAGGGCCTCTACCTCGATATAGGATCGTTGCCTCGACATAAGATCTTTACCTCGAAAGGGATGCCGCGCACGCTCAGTGAATCGCGTTTAACGTCTGCGAAGGGCTTTCGCCAAACTGTTGCTTGTAGTCATGAGCAAATTGCCCCAAATGCCAAAAGCCCCAGTAGGTGGCAATTTCAGTCACTGTTTGGTGGGGCTCTGCGCTGCGCAGAGCACGACGCACTCTATTCAGCCGCGTTAAACGTAAAAACTGCAGCGGACTAATACCAAGGATAGACGTAAAACTGTATTGCAGCGTACGCCTGCTGACATGAGTTAGCTCGCATAACGTTTCCATGGTGACTGGACCTTCCAGGTGCTCATCAACATAGCGCTTCACCCGGTCAACCACTGCTTTTCGATGAGGATAGCTGGGAGGCAATTCATGGCTTGTTTGGTTGGCTTTTAATACTTCCATTAGGCCTGTTAGCAAAATATCTTGATGAACGTTTTCAGCTATGGGGCCTTGTTGATTTGAGAGTAAGCGTTCAAGTAAAAAAGACACGGCATGCAGAGTTTCAGGCGCTACCCGGCGGCGGAGTGAATCTTGCCACTCATGATCAAGTATCACCCCCTGTCGCTGGGCGGCAGCCTGTAATAACGGCATACGTATCACTAGTCCGTAGATATCAAACGCTTCGGGGGTTACCAGCTCAAAATCACGACCGCCGGGGTGACACATCACCTCATGTTCTTCCAACGCCTGCCCATTAATTCGTGACCCTGGTGCTTGAGTGGGGATGCCCAGCCAGAGAGAGTCAGCCCACACTCGGCAGTCTTGTCGCAGCGCTTGCCCGGTATGTTCTTTAAACACCTGCATGGCGGGTAACTCAATTTCATCTAGTCGCCCATAAAAGCGGCCAGGACTTAGTTGGTCGTATTGCTGCTGCCAGCGGGTCAGATTTTGGGCATGTTCGTCGGCATCAAACGCCTCTTGAATGCATTTTTTTGGTGCAATGTCTTGGCTTGTCAGCGTCATGAAAAACTCCTGTGAACGTGATTAAAGTGCCATCACGTTGCATGTTCGCCTCTAATTTATTGTATTTAATGATGTTTTTATAAGTATGACAGGTTTGCCAAAACTCGATACTCCCCATTAAGTGATAGCGCTATTGTGGAAACAAGCAAATTCTGTTCCTCAACGCGCATTCGGCGCCATGGTTTTGGAGAGCGTAGCTTTAGAGAGCACAGTTTTAGAAATCAGAGTTTTAGAAATCATAGATTTAGAAATAGACGTTTTAGAAATCGTCGCTTTTGAAAAAGCCACTTTTAAATATAAAAAAGGAAGGTCCCATGGCGCAGACCTATCACACAACTGTTGGAAGCCGCCGCTATCGCTTTAATGGCTTGGCGGAATTAATGGCCAAGGCCACGCCGCCACGCTCCGGTGATCGCTTGGCAGGGGTCATTGCAGAATCAGCAGAAGAGCGGGTAGTGGCGCAAATGGTGCTGGCAGAGCTCCCGCTTACCACGTTTTTGAATGATGTGCTGGTCCCCTATGAGCAAGACGAAATTACTCGTTTAATCATCGATGAGCACGATGCTGCTGCGTTTGCGCCGCTGAAGCATTTAACCGTGGGTGACTTTCGTAACTGGCTACTATCCGACTATGCCACCAGCGATGTGTTAGCCGCGGCTCGCCCTGGCATTACCCCTGAAATGGCCGCCGCTGTTAGCAAGTTGATGCGCAATCAAGATTTGATGCTGGTCGCCAAGAAGTGCCATGTGACGACCGCATTTCGCAATACTATTGGTTTGCCGGGGCGGTTATCGACGCGTTTGCAGCCCAACCATCCTACTGATGACGTGACCGGGATTGCCGCCAGTATTTTGGATGGCTTGCTGTATGGCAGTGGCGACGCGGTCATTGGGATCAATCCTGCTACTGATAATGTCGCCCAAAGCATCAAGCTAATGCGCCTGATGGACGATGTCATTCAGAAATACGAAATTCCCACCCAATCCTGCGTACTCACTCATGTGACCAACACGCTCGAAGCGATTGAGCAGGGCGCGCCGGTAGATCTCGTTTTTCAATCCATTGGCGGTACCGAAGCCACCAACCGCAGTTTTGGCTTTGATTTGAGTACGCTGGCAGAAGCCGAGGCGGCTGCTCAAACGCTGAATCGCGGTACGGTTGGGCGCAACGTAATGTATTTCGAAACTGGGCAAGGCAGCTCGCTTTCCGCTGATGCTCATCATGGTTTGGATCAGCAAACCTGTGAAGCCCGCGCTTATGCGGTGGCGCGCAAGTTTAATCCGCTGCTGGTGAATACGGTGGTGGGATTTATCGGCCCTGAGTATTTGTACGATGGTAAAGAGATCACCCGGGCGGGGCTGGAAGACCACTTCTGCGGCAAGTTGCTAGGCGTGCCCATGGGCTGTGATGTTTGCTACACCAATCACGCTGAAGCCGATCAAAATGATATGGACAACCTGCTGACGCTGTTAGGTGTGGCGGGCTGTAGCTTTGTGATGGGCATCCCTGGCTCTGACGACATCATGCTCAACTATCAAACCACGTCCTTTCACGATGCCCTTTACGCACGGCGTGTGCTTGGGTTGAAGGCCGCCCCGGAGTTCGAGCAGTGGCTGGCGAAGATGCAGATCTTCCAAGACGTTTCTACCTATCGGTTAAATGATCAACTACCGGCCGCTTTCGCTAATAGCCTGCGCCACCTGCCAAAGGAGGCTGCTCGTGATGTCTGATAATGAATCGAAAAAAGCCCCATCGATTGTGATCGCTAACCCATGGGAGCGGCTGAGGGCATTTACCGATGCTCGCATTGGGCTTGGGCGGGCTGGCATTAGTCTGCCCACGCATCAGCTATTGGCGTTTCAACTGGCTCATGCCCAAGCCCAGGATGCCGTTCACTGCCCCCTTGAGTGCGACGCGCTGGCCGATGAGTTAACGACAGCGCTGAGCATGAACCAGACACCTATTCATGTGCATAGCCACGCAGTCGACCGGGCCATGTATCTGCAGCGTCCAGATTATGGCCGTCGTCTTGACGACACTTCGCGAGAGCAACTGCAACAAGCGGCGCAAAGTGGCCAGCGCTTCGATTTAGCGGTGGTGATTGTCGATGGACTTTCCGCACTGGCGGTACAGCAGAACAGTGCACCGTTTCTTACTGCGTTGTATCGCGCCTTTGAGAGTGATCAGCGGGAGTGGCAGCTCGCGCCATTAACCATCGTAGAGCAGGGCCGCGTGGCGATTGGTGATGAGGTTGGCGCGCTGCTTAATGCCGATGCCGTGCTGGTGATGATTGGTGAGCGTCCAGGCTTAAGCTCTCCAGATAGCCTCGGGCTGTATATGACCTGGGAACCAGAAGTGGGCCTAAAGGATGATCGCCGCAACTGCATTTCAAACGTGCGCCCAGCAGGGCTCAAACCGGAAGAGGCCGCACGGCGGTTGTTGTTGCTATTAACCGAAGCCCGTCAGCGGAAACTGTCTGGCGTGCAACTGAAAGATCGTAGCGAGGACAGCGTATTAGACGGTGCAACAGGGGGGACAACTCAAAACTTCCTGGTGGCCGATTAATAAGCGGCACAGGAAGCGAAGCGTTATGCATAAGCAGCGCCATATAGATAACAGAGTAATTAAATAGTAATTAAAAAGAGTAATAACAATACATAAATAACAAGCACTTATAGAAACGCTCCTAAAAAACTCCTAACAACAATATGGAACCAACACCCCGACTCAGCACGCCGCTGACAACGATTGCGTTCCACACTGAAAAGGGCATGACAATGACACAACCTTCTGTCGATCAAGCGTATTTGGCCAAGCGCCAGCTGCGCAAAGGTACCGCGGGCTGGCTATTACTAGCAGGGCTTGGGGTTTCTTATGTTATTTCCGGTGATTTTGCCGGCTGGAACTTCGGTATTGCTGAAGCGGGTTGGGGTGGCTTTGCCATTGCCGCCTGCTTAATGGCGATGATGTACCTGGCACTCGTATTAGCATTGGCTGAAATGTCCGCAGCGATTCCAGCCGCTGGCGGCGGCTATAGCTTTGCTCGCCAAGCGATGGGGCCAGCCGGTGGCTATTTAACCGGGCTTGCGGTGTTGATTGAGTACGCGCTTGCGCCTGCTGCGATCGTGATTTTCATTGGCTCGGCAGTTGAATCGCTGCTGGGCATTAATGGGCCGCTGGTTTACCTGCTGTTCTACGCAGTGTTTATCGGTATTCACCTAGCAGGCGTGGGTGAAGCGCTAAAAGTGATGATGGTGATTAGCGGGCTGGCCGTGTTCGCGATTTTGGCAACGGCAGTGGCGCTGATCGGCAATTTCGATTCAGCGAATCTGTTTGATATTGCGCCCACCGATGCAGCCGGTGCGAGCACCTTTATGCCCTATGGTTGGTACGGTATTTGGGCCGCACTGCCGTTTGGGATGTGGCTGTTTTTGGCGGTTGAGGGCGTGCCGCTAGCGGCAGAGGAAGCCAAAGACCCCGCGCGGGATATGCCTAAAGGGATTATTGCTGCGATGCTGTTCCTGCTATTTACCGCCTTATTGGTCGTGGTGTTACTGGCCGGCGCGGCGGGAGCCGAAATGATTGGTCAAAGTGGTGTGCCGCTGGTCGATGCGCTTAACGTTGCGGGCAACCCAACGCTTGCCACACTGGTTAATGTCTTAGGTCTTGCGGGGCTGGTGGCGTCATTTTTCTCGATTATCTATGGCTACAGCCGTTTGGTGTTTGCGCTTTCTCGTGCGGGCTATTTACCCAAGCCGCTGTCACTGACCAGCGAGCGTAAAGTGCCTTATCTGGCGCTGATTGTGCCTGGTGTATTTGGCTTTTTGGTCTCACTTAGCGGTGAGGGTGATCTGATTCTAGGAATGGCCGTTGTCGGCGCGACGCTCTCTTATGCATTGATGGCGCTCAGCCACATTCTATTGCGAGTGAAACAGCCTGACTTGCCGCGCCCTTATAAAACACCCGGTGGTGTGGTGACCTCTGGCGTTGCGTTAGTTCTTTCCCTCGTCGCACTGACCGGTGTCTATGCTTTCGACCCCCGCGCGTTTAATTACACCATTGTTCTATTCATTGCTGGTGCAGCGTACTACTTCCTTTACAGCAAGAATAAGCTGGTGGCGAAAACCGCTGAAGAGGAGTTTGCGCTGGTGACTGCTGCCCCAGAAGAGCTAGACATTAGCGAGCCGGCGCCAGCTGCTGCCAAGCTGTAATGCTTAATCCTAATCGCCTAGGCTGACTAGGCAGTTTAAGCCTCTGTGCCCAACGGCCCAGAGGCTTTTTATGATGAGTGCTAAAACAGCCAGCTGCTTTCTTAAACATGCGGATTACCCACCAAGGTCTTCTCGCATGTAGTGCTCCGTTACGCGAAGCTGGGAGAAATAATCAGGAGCACCGCCATGAAGCACTCTCCCGCGTATCGTTTAGCGGCCACTATTCTGCATGGATTTGATGGCTACCGAGCACGCTTCAAGCAGATTACCTTTGACGCCAGTCGACGTTTTCGTGATGCGGCGTGGCGTGATGCCCAACAAGCCTCAGCGGCGCGGATTAACCTTTATGGAGAGAAAGTGGGCGATACGCTGGCACGTTTGCAGCGTACCTTTGATCATGAGGTGCTTACGTACTGCGAGACATGGCGGGAGGCACGTGAGCACTATGCGCAGCTGATTAGTCAGCGGTTGGATTACGAGTTGGCCGAGACGTTTTTTAACTCACTATTCTGCTCGATTTTCCACCACCGCCATATTCGCAATGACTGGATGTTTGTATACAGCTCCCGAGAAGATGCTGCGCATCATTCTGGAATTGAGCTTTGTCGACAGCATTCCGTCAACGGTGATTGGTCTCAAGCGCTTGCTTGGGCGCTTGAAGAGGCACCATTTGATAACGCCTTTGCTGATCTGGAGCGCGATATTGAGCTAGGTGCAGGCCTATTAGAAACCCTGCTTCCCGCCGCTATTTTGCAGTCAGAAGACGCGCAATTAGAGCTGTTGAAAAGTGTTTTTTACCGCAATAAAGGGGCCTACTTAGTCGGCCGCATTTTGGGGGGCGGTGAGCAGGTGCCACTGGTGTTACCTATTCTACATGGTGAAGGGTTTGGCGAGCAGCAGGGCGGCGACCCCTGCCTGCACTTGGATACCGTGTTAACCGAGACCGATGAAGTCTCGATTATTTTCTCGTTTACTCGTGCCTACTTCCAAGTCGATGTGCCGGTGCCTGGGGAATTTGTCCACTACTTAAAACAGCTCATGCCCCATAAGCCTGAAGGCGAACTGTATGCCGCGATTGGCTTTTTTAAGCATGGCAAAACCGAATTTTTCCGTGCCCTAAACCTGCAAGTGGCCAAGCGTGAGGATCAGTTTGTCATTGCACCTGGTGTGCGTGGCATGGTGATGGCGGTGTTTGTGCTACCTAGTTTTCGCACCGTGTTTAAGATCATTAAAGATAAATTCGATCCGGCCAAAGAGGTCACACACGCGATAGTGCGCGAGAAATACCGCCTGGTGAAACGCCATGACCGTGTTGGGCGTATGGCTGATACCCAGGAGTTCTCGAATTTTATCGTGCGTCAGGATCACTTTGCGCCAGAGTGTTTAGAGCACTTGCTAGAAGTAGCGCCGTCTACTGTGTCATTGAAAGATGACAAGGTGATCATCAAGCACTGCTATACCGAGCGCATGATGACACCGCTGAATATCTATCTGGAGCAGTGCAGCGCGGACGAGCGCGTAATGGTGCTCAAAGACTATGGTAACGCCATTAAACAGATGGCAGCAGCGAACATCTTCCCGGGCGATATGCTGTTAAAAAACTTTGGTGTTACCCGCCATGGCCGAGTGATTTTTTACGATTACGATGAGGTGTGCTATCTCACGGAGTGTCGCTTTCGGCACATGCCCAAATCGTATGGCAATGACTTTCAGGGAGGTGGTGGGGAGAGTTTTTACGTTGGCCCCAATGATATCTTCCCCGAGGAGTTCGGCCCCTTTATGTTTGCCAACCCGGAGCTGCGCGCGATTTTCATGCAACAGCATCCGGAGTTATTTGATCCCGATTACTGGTTGGAACTACAGCAGGCCATTGTCGATGGTCGGGTGATCGATGTTTACCCATATCGTAATAAGCAGCGCTTCGCGGGGACTATAGGGCAGCTGGTATATTAGGAAACAGTAAGCAGTGATTTAGTCGAGGAAAACATGACAGCACCACCGCACCTAGTGGTTTTTACCGGTTCAGGGATTAGCGCCGAGAGTGGCATTAAAACGTTCCGTGCCAGCGATGGCCTGTGGGAAGACCACCCAGTCGAAGAGGTAGCCACGCCTGCGGGCTGGCAGCGAGATCCTCAGCGGGTGCTGGAGTTTTATAACCTGCGCCGAGAGCAAATTCGTAAGGCCAAGCCCAACGCTGCCCATAAAGCCCTGGCGGCGCTTGAAAAAGATGGCTTTAGAGTCAGCGTGGTTACGCAGAATATTGATGATCTGCATGAGCGTGCAGGGTCGCGAGATGTGTTGCATCTTCATGGTGAGATTTTGAAGGCGCGCTCTTCAGTGGATGCGCGGCTGCACTATCCACTGCCGAAAGGCGGTATTGCGCTGGGCGATGTGTGCGACAAAGGCAGCCAGCTGCGCCCGGACGTGGTGTGGTTCGGTGAATCGGTCCCGCTGTTTGAAGACGCTTGCGAACTTGTTAGCCAGGCGGATTTTTTGCTGGTGGTGGGCACGTCTTTGGCGGTTATGCCCGCAGCATCGCTGCTATCGTATATTGATTTGGATACCCCGTGTGCGCTGGTCGACCCCGACGCGGATGCCTTAACACCGCCGGGCGTTCTAGCGATTAACACCACTGCAGGTGAAGGCGTTCCTGCGCTGGTCAACCAGTGGCGCAAACAGGGTAATTTAATGCTGCCTTAAATTACCTATCGCTTCAAAAACCAGGCTTTCATTACGTCGGTAATCTGAGTTATTTCGGCGTCGGTGGCGATATAAGCGGGCATGGTGTACAGCCAGCGGCCGATTGGGCGCAGCCACACACCACGCTCGCGGGCGAACTGCCCGACACCTTTCAGTGCCTCGGCGGAGTGCGCTTCAATCACCGCGGTGGCACCCAGCACTCGCACATCGGCCACGGCTGGGTGGGCGTTCAGCGCGGAGTCGTCAACTAGCGCTCGGTTAAGCTGTTGGCTAAGTGCCGCAATTTTATCCAGATAGTGCTCCTCTTCAAACACGCGCAGGCTTTCCAGCGCGACGCGGCAGGCCAGCGGGTTGCCCATAAATGTCGGGCCGTGCATAAAGGCATGATGGGCGCTGTCGCCAACAAACGCATCGTGAACGTGGTCGTTGGCTAGGGTTGCTGCATGGCCCAGGTAGCCGCCGGTTAGTCCTTTAGAGAGCACCATAATATCCGGTGTTACGTCAGCATGATTGGCGGCAAACAGCTTACCCGTGCGACCAAAACCGGTGGCCACTTCATCAAAAATCAGCAACACGCCAAACTCGTCGCATAGCGCCCGTGCGCCGCGCAGGTAGTCCGGCGAGGTCATATTCAGCCCGCCTGCCGCCTGGAGTAACGGCTCCATCAGTAGGGCCGCAATCTCATGATGGTGGCTCGTCAATACGTCGCGCAGCGCCGCTAAATCGTCGGCGACCTGTTCCGGCGTGGCGTTAAACGGTGCGCTGGGTGCGGGGGCGAAGTGGTGTTGGGGCAGCAGGCTAGCGAACAGGCTGTGCATGCCCTCTTCAGGGTCGCATACCGCCATACAGCCGGTGGTATCGCCATGGTAGGCCTTCATTAACGAAAGCATCTTGCATTTTTCGGGGTGGCCGATAAGCACCTGGTACTGCAGGGCCATTTTCATCGCCACTTCCATCCCGACTGAACCACTGTCGGAGTAGAACACATGGTTAAGTCCGTCAGGGGTGATGCGCACTAGCTCGCGAGCAAGCTGGTCGGCGGGATCATGGGTGAGGCCACCGAGCATGACATGGCATAGCTCGCCTGCCTGTTCACGAATGGCCGCGACTAAACGCGGGTGGCCGTAACCATGAATCATGCACCACCAGGAGCAGGTAGCGTCGAGTAGTTGCTCGCCGCTTTCCAAGGTGAAATGGCTACCGCTGCCGCCGACCACTTTGGGTGCTGGCGCTTGGGTTTTGAGGTGGGCATAAGGGTGCCAAACGGGAGAACTCATAGAGCGGCTTCCTGATTCAAAACTGAGGTGTTGAGCAGTGCAGATAGTGAAAGCGCGTGGCGCGCATGGGCGGCATCGGCGGTGGCTAAATGAGGAATAACGCCCAGACATGGCGCGTTAAGAGTATTTTTAAGCAGAGCGATATTGGCCTCAAAGCGTGCTGTATCAGCGGCGAACTCAGGGTCCACCACACTGCCGACCCAGCCCGCAAGGGTTAGGCCATCGGCAGCGATCACCTCCGCGGTAAGCCGCGCATGATTAAGACAGCCAAGCTTTAGCCCCACGACCAGAATGACGGGCAGCTGCATCATCCGCGGTATATCGGAAAAGTCGTTGTGCTCATTGAGTGGCACACGCCAGCCGCCAGCGCCTTCGATGAGCGTGAGATCGCGCGGCATGTCGTTTAGGGTGGCGGTTAGCGAGGCCACTACGCTATCGACGTTAAGCGCGCGCCCCGCCTCGCTGGCGGCCAGATGCGGCGCAATAGCGGGCGCAAACGTCCACGGGTTAACGGTGGTGTAATCGACGGGGGGAGCGCTCTGTTGTTGTAGCGCCAACGCGTCACAATTGCGCAGCCCATCCGCCGTGATGTGGCTGCCAGAGGCAATCGGCTTAAGCCCCAGCGTGCTGAGCTGCTGCTGTTTGGCAGCGCACAGCAGTGCGCTGGTAGCCAGGGTCTTACCTGCATCGGTATCGGTGCCGGTTACGAAATAGGCGGTCATGGTGATTTTTCCAAGCGCAGGGTGATGCAGTGGTAGCTAACGGGGAGCCCTTGGGGTTCACGTAGCGTGTCAAAACGCTGGCGGGCGGCGACCAGGTCTCGGCGGGTAAGACGTGCCTTGGGCCGCGCCACCTGGGCGCCTACCCCCTTAATTGAAGCCATGACGGCAGTGAGATCGGGGTAGTAAAAGCGCCGCCATTTGGTAATGCGACCAACCAGCGTTAAGCCACTTAAGACAACGGCGTGTTCAAGCGCTTGGGCATTCGGCGTTTGCAGTAATGCCTCCGGGCGCTGCCAAGCCGTGGCGACTTCTGCCAGCGTGCCCGGTAAAAGTGTCGTGAGGCGCACTTGGCCGCCAGGGGACAGCACTCGTTGAAGCTCGCGCATAACCGCATCGATATCGCAGCACCACTGGATGGCAAGGTTGGAAAATATCAGATCAAAGGTGCCGCGCTCAAAAGGCAGCGCGGCGGCATCACCTTGCTGCCAACGAATATGATGGCCATAGCGCGCCTGTGCGTGAGCGAGCATGCCAGGGGCAATATCCAGCCCAGTGACGTTGGCATGGGGAAATTGAGTGGCTAGTCGCTGTGTCCAGACGCCAGTACCACAGCCAAGGTCGAGTATGTTGTCGGCACTCGGCGGAAGCGATGACCAGAGCGTTTCCCCTATCTGGCGCTGAGCGCTGGCCAGCGCATCGTAGCGGGGGGCCGCGCGAGAGAAAGCGTGGGCGACTTTTGCCTGCCAGTTTGGCGCTGGCGTTGCCGTTAGGTACATACGTGCTCCTTGGCGACCAGTGCGGCCTGGGAAGCGATGGTCGCGACTAGTTGAGCAGGTTGGGAAAGCATCGGGCAGTGTCCTGCGTGGGCAAGGTTAATCGCCTGAGCGCGGGTGCTGGAAGCTACTAACGGATCGTGCTCGCCAACGAGCTGAATGACCGGACAGGGCGCCTCTTGCAAACGCTGGGTGTTATCCAGGGTGGTAAGCCAGTGAAGCCCTTGGGATAGGGTGCTGTTAGTGGCGTTTGGGGTGTCACCCAACATGGCACGTAGCTGTTGGTGAGCGTGGCGAGCGTTAGGTTCGCCCTGGGTTTGCCAGCGTAAGAAATGCCGCCAGGTGGCATCGGGGTCGCGGCTAAAGGCGCGCTGAAAGCTGGCAAGCTCGGCTTTGCCCACGCCGTCATCGCTACAAAATTGCCCGCCTGTGCCAATCAGCACTAGGCCGCGTGGCGCAGGCAGCTTATCGAGCAGCGCGCTGGCTAACAGCCCGCCCAACGACCAGCCAACCCACACAGCGTTACTGGGTAGTTGGTCGGCCATGGCGCTGGCAAGAGTATCAAGGGTGGCCGGTTCAGCCAGGGCAGGGGTATCGCCATAGCCCGGCCAGTCCACCGTGTGTACCTCAGTATGGGCGGGCCAGTGGTGTTCCAACGGCTGCCAAATACGCTGATCGATCCCCCAGCCCGACAGCAGCACCAGACGTTGTGGGGCGTCTAGGCGAGACATGCTGCTTCCTCTCGCTGACAGGCGTTCAGACCTTCAATAAGCCGATCAATATCGCCTAGAGAGTGGCGAACACTCAGCGTAATGCGCAGCCGTGCGGCACCATTAGGTACCGTGGGCGGACGAATCGCCCCGACATGAATGCCCCGTTGGGCGAGCTTAGCCGCCCAAGCCATGGTGCGTGGCTCGTTGCCGAGTAACAGCGGTTGAATAGGTGTATGGGAGTCGGCAAGGGGCAGCCCGAGCGCTTGGGCCTGCTGGCGAAAATAGTTGATATGGCGCGTAAGCTGTTGGCGGTGTTCAGGCTCGCGTTGCACGATAGTCAGCGCTTCCAGGGTCGCTGCGGCAATGCTGGGGGGCTGGGCCGTGGTATAGATATAGCTGCGAGAAAACTGGGTGAGGTGCTCAATCAGCGCCGCGTCACCGGCCACAAACGCGCCAGCGGTGCCCAGTGCTTTGCCCAGTGTACCCACCAAAATAGGCACCGCTTGGCTATCAAAACCTGCCACACAGCCGCTGCCGTTATCGCCTAAAATGCCCAGACCGTGAGCGTCGTCAACCATTAGCCAGGCGTTGTGTTGCTGGCTAACGTGGGCAAGGGTGGCAATATCGGCAACGTCACCATCCATGCTGAACACGCCGTCGCTGACCACCAGTTTATGGGTGGCGGAACTGCGCGCTAATAGGCGTTCAAGATCAGTGCTATTGCGGTGATGAAAGCGCCGCGAGCGAGCGCCGCTTAGCGTTGCACCATCGAGTAGCGAGGCATGGTTCAAACGGTCTTGAAAGAGGGCAGTGTGCGGGTCAGCGAGCGCCTGCAACACGCCAAGGTTAGCCATATAGCCAGTGGAAAACAGCAGTGCACGCTGCCGTCCGGTCCACTCGGCTAGGGCGTCTTCCAGTGCGTCGTGAACTTCCAAGTGGCCGCTGACCAAGTGCGACGCGCCCGCGCCTGCGCCAAAGCGGCGCGCACCCTCTGCCTGGGCAGCTTGCACGCGTGGATCATGAGCCAGCCCGAGATAGTCATTGCCGGCAAAGTCCAGCGTGCCAAGGGTATTCACTCGCCGATGCCGCCAGCGCTGTTCATCGACACGCTGCTGACGGGCGCTGGCTAGCCGCTGTTGCCACGCTTCAGACACTGGCATCTACCGCCAGTGCTGCTGCCCGCTCTGCCTGGGCGCGCTGCTGAGCTTGTTGGGTGAGTCGCTCGGTGTGAGTGGCTTCATCTTCGCAGGTATCACGGCGTTCTGGGTGCAGGCCTAATTTTGCAAATAGCGCGCGGTCGCGGTCTGCCTGAGGATTGCCGGTGGTGAGTAGTTTGTCGCCGTAGAAGATTGAATTGGCTCCAGCCAAAAATGCCAGTGCTTGAGTCGACTCACTCATCTGCTCGCGGCCAGCGGAAAGCCGCACATGGCTTTGCGGCATCATAATCCGCGCCACCGCGACGGCGCGGATAAACTCAAGCGGGTCTAGATCTTCGACGTTCTCGAGCGGAGTGCCCGGTACCTTAACCAGCATATTGATAGGCACGGATTCTGGGTGCGGTGACAACTTGGCTAACTGCTGTAACAGCGCGCTGCGGTCTTGCGCGCCTTCGCCCATGCCTAAAATGCCGCCGGAGCATACTTTCATGCCCGCTTCACGCACGGTGGCCAGGGTGTCCAGGCGGTCGCTGAAAGTGCGGGTGGTGATGATTTCAGCGTAAAAGTCGGGGGAGGTGTCCAGGTTATGGTTGTAGTAATCCAGCCCGGCAGCCGCCAAACGGCTGGCTTGATCACCGTCGACCATACCTAGCGTCATGCAGGTTTCCAGCCCCAAGGCTTTTACTTGGCGAACCATCTCTTCGACCAGCAGTAAATCTTTGTCCCGCGGGCTGCGCCATGCCGCGCCCATACAGAAACGGCTAGCGCCAGCTTCTTTGGCAGCCTTGGCCTGGGCAACGACCTTTTCGATTTCCAGCAGCTTCTCTTTTTCGAGCTGGGTATTGTAGTGACCGGACTGCGGGCAATATTTGCAGTCTTCCGGGCAAGCCCCCGTTTTAATCGACAGCAGGGTCGAGACCTGCACCGCGTTAGCATCAAAGTGGGCGCGATGCACTTGCTGAGCTTTAAATAGCAGGTCGTTGAAGGGCAGCGCGAACAGCGCATTAATCTCTTCCAGCGTCCAGTCGTGGCGCGGGGCGGCATTGAAAGCGGTGGCGGTCACGGGTAAACCTTTTTTCTTTTGAAAGTTGACGAGACTCTAGCGGCGTTACGCTTTTGATGTCAACTATTCGAATCGTATTGGTTTACTACGGGTGGTTTTAGACAGCTGGGGTTCGTCATGGTGGCCGGGCTGCTTTATACTCGGCGCCCTTTGTTAACCGTCTTTTGTTAATCGCCCTTTATTAATCGCCCTTTATAAATTGGAGCGCGGATGTCTGACGCTACGTCACAGCCCCCTGAGTCTGCTTCATTGACTGACTACGACCCTGCTACGGGGCATCCGCGTCCACCTCGGCGTGAATTTAAAGCACGGGGCAGTTTTGTCACACGCTGCGAAGGGTGCAATCTTCCTGAGCTCAACTGTCTGTGCCCTTATCAGGTGAAAGCGGATAGCACCGCCCAGGTATGGCTGTTGACCCACTCTATAGAACACTACAAGCCGACCAATACAGGACGGTTAATTGGTGATGTGCTGACGCAAACCAGAGTGTTTACCTGGTACCGCACCGCGCCGGACGAAGAGTTAGCCGCGCTGCTTGAAGATCCGCGCTACGCACCTTTTGTGATCTTCCCAGATGACCAGCCCGACTACGCGGACCGTGTGGTGGACATTAATGCTGTGCACGCTGTAAAGCAGCAGGCGCGTATTCCGGTATTTGTGATTTTAGATGGCACTTGGCGCCAAGCGCGGCGAATGTTCCGCAAGAGTCCTTATCTGGATGCGCTGCCGGTACTACCGCTGCGCACTGAGCGGGAAACACGCTATCGGTTACGCAAACCCGCCTCAAAAGCGCACCTGTGTACGGCAGAAGTTGCCATTGAACTGCTGCGCCAAAGTGGTGATGAAAATGCCGCTGATGTGCTAGACGATTACTTTGATGTATTTAACGATAGCTACGCTGAAAGCCGTTACTATCGCAAAATTGCTGAACCAACCGCTGCCATGCAGCGGCTATTAGATCGCAAGGGTTAGCGCTGAGCACCCGGTAGCCAGCGAAGCATCACTTTACGTACCCAGTACCAGCGGTTAATCAACAGGGCGGTAAAAATCAGGCTACAGCCAAGCAGCTGTAGCAGGGTCATGGTTTCGCCAAACCACCATGCGGCGAATAGGGCGGTCCACACGGCTTCAAGCATTAAGATAACTGCCGCGTGGCTAGGTGTGGTCATGCCCTGGGCTTTGATTTGCAGAAAGAAGCGCAGCGAACTTGCCAGCAGCACGCTGGCCATAAACCAGCCCAGAATTGAGGGGCTGAGCGCTAGCGGCTGATCCTCGGCGAACAAGGATAGGCAGGTCAGTACGCTGCCCACCGAGAGCAACTGTAGTGTGGTGAGCGGTAGCGCTGGCACGTTGCGCACCACGCGAGTATTGACGTTGATCAGTAGCGCGAAGCAGAGCGCCGCGCAGACCATTAGCAATTGACTAGCTTCTACTTTGAACCCTGCGTTTAGCGACAGGAGGGCAAAGCCCAGTAGCGCTACCGGCAGGGCGATCCAGGTAGAGCGTGGCGGACGGTCGCCAAACAGCAACCGTGCTACAACGGGTACCAGCAAAATTCCCAAGCTGTTGATAAACGCGCTTTCGCCCAGGTGGTCAGAGTAATTTAACCCCAGAATCCAGAAGGCCATCGCGGTGCTGAACAAACAGCCTACCAGTACGCCGCGTCTTATCCTACGCGCGGGTAAGCGCCTTAGGGCAGGCCAGGCGAAGGGTAGGAGTATCAGTCCTGCCAGTAAAAAGCGCGTACCAATAAACAGCAACGGCGGCATGCCCGCTAACGCTTCTTTAGAAAAAATCCAGCCGCCAGCGGCTACCACCGTTACCAGCAATAGCAATGCATCAGCTTGCCATGGCGCTTGTTTGATCGTACTCACGCGGTGCCGCTACCGAACAGTGCACCGGCAATTCTAAAGCCTGCTACCCAGGTACCCACCGCAGAGCCTAATGTTGCCAAAATAAACACCAGCAACGTACGGGAGACGCGATTTTTCCACCAACCTTTGAGCTCGGTGACATCATGGCGTAGTGTCGAAAAGTCGCGCACCTTCGGTTTGCGCATATAGAGTTCGACCCCTGCAGCGACAAAGCCTGCACCAATGGTGGGGTTAAGCGAGGTCAGTGGGGCGGCAAAGAAGGTGGCAATCACCGTCACAGGGTGCGCAAGGGCTGCTATCGTCGCGCCGCCGGATAAAATGCCATTGATTAAAAACCACTCAATGACCAACTGCCAGCCAAGCTCAGTATTGCGCGAAAAGCCGATCACAAAACCGGTGATAACCAGCGCGGTAATCAGCCAAGGGGCAGCTTTCCAGAGTTTAGACGGTGGCGGTGTTGCCTCCAGCGACTCACGCTCAGTGGTGGGGTTTTCAGGAAGCGGTGCTTCCAGGTGTTCACCGGTGCCTTTTAAATGCCCGGCACCCAGCACCACTAACACGTTTTGGTAGCGTCCAGGTGGCGCTTCTTCAGCTAAGCGCAGTGCCATATAGCGGTCGCGCTCGCGAATAAGCGGGGTATAGAGCGCTTCTGATTCGGCAGCAAATTCGCTGAAAGTGGCTTCCAGCATATCGCCTTCTTTGAGCTTTTCGATGTCCTCTTTGGAAACATCTTGGCGCGACATGACACTGCCAATTAGCCCCGAAAATAGCGAGAAGCGTTGCCACCAAGGGACATTGCGGTAAATGCGTTTTAATGTAATGCCAACGTCACGATCGACCAACATTAAAGGCAGCTTGCGGGTACGGCACTCTTCTACTGCTGCACGCATTTCAGCGCCAGGCTGAATGCCTGACTGCTCAGCAATCCGTTGCTGAAACGCACCAAGCGCCAGACTTGCCGCTACCATGCCTGCTTTGCCCTGTTTAAATACCTGAAAAAGATCTTGTTCCCCCATGGCATCGGGGTTGTCCATGCTGTGATGACGTGCGTCACATAGCTCAATGGCAACGGCATCGTAAGTGCCACTGTCGATTAACTGGCGAACGTCATCGGCACTTTCGGCAGAGACGTGAGCGGTGCCGAGCAGGGTATAACGGGTGCCGCCAACGGTGACGGTTTTTAACGGGCCGCTGGTCTTAGGCTGCGCGTTGGGTTCTTGCGCCAGCGGTGTTGTATCGTCATGGATCATTAATGTGTCTCAATTTGAATAGAAAGCATTGATACGTGTTTAACGACGCCAGAAGGCGGGTGTAAATAGCACAAGTACCGTGAAAATTTCCAAGCGGCCCAGCAGCATCGCGAGCACCAAAATCCACTTGGCTAGGCTGGGCAAGTCGCCGTAATGGCTGCTAGCTTCGCCTAGTGCTGGGCCTAAATTATTTAGTGCAGAGCCAACGGTTGACCAAGCGGTAACTTGGTCAACACCGGTGGCCATAACACCCACCAGCATCAAGAAAAATAGCATGACGTAGGCTGAGAAAAAGCCCCATACCGCCTGGGCGATGCTGTCGGGAACACTAACTTTACCCACTTTAACGGCAATCACTGCGTTGGGGTGAATAAGGCGCATGACTTCACGCATACCCTGCTTCAAGATCAGAATAATGCGGATTACTTTCATGCCGCCCGCCGTCGATCCGGAACAACCACCTACAAAGGCGGCGACAAATAATAGAAACGGTAACGCACCCGGCCAGTCTGAAAAGTCGGCAACTGCAAAGCCCGCAGTGGTGGCGACAGAGACGACTTCAAATAGCGCGTGTCTCAGACCTTCAACATCGTCGTAGGTGTCCGTGAGCCACAAAGTAATCACGGTGATCGTGGTTAACCCAGCAAGAAATATCATTAAAAAGCGTGCTTCGGGGTCCTGAAAGTAGTGCAGCAAGCGCTTTTCACGCCAAGCAATAAAGTGCAGGCTAAAGCTGAATGCTGAGATCAGCATAAAGCCAACGCAAATCAGCTCAATGGCGGCACTGTCAAAATAGCCGATGCTGGCATCATAGGTCGAAAATCCGCCAATCGCGACGGTCGAGAAGCTGTGTCCCAAGGCATCGAACCAGCTCATCCCCGCCAACATGTAAGCGACCATACAGGCCAGCGTTAGCGTTGCGTAGATGTACCACAGTGCTTTAGCGGTTTCGGTAATGCGCGGCGTCAGCTTTGAATCCTTTAGCGGCCCAGGAATTTCAGTACGGTACAGGGCCATCCCTCCAACGCCCAGCGTGGGCAGAATTGCAACGGCCAGCACCACGATCCCCATGCCGCCTAACCACTGCAGCTGCTGACGGTAGTAACGTACCGATTCTGGCAGAAAATCGATGCCAGTAATGACGGTTGCACCGGTCGTGGTGAGCCCGGAAAACGATTCAAATACCGCATCGGTGATACCGAGCGAGCCTTCACCAAACAGCATCAGTGGTAGCGAGCCGAAGAGTGCCAGTACGGTCCAAAACATCGCCGCAATAATGAAACCGTCGCGAATCCGTAGCTCTTTATGGGCGCGGCGATTGGGTAGGAAAAGCAGTAAGCCCGTTATCACTGAAATGGCGATGCCGCTCATAAAAGCGTGCCAAACACCGTCGCGAAACCAAAGCGATATCAGCATGGGTGGCAACATGGTGAGGCTAAATAGCATCAACAGTAGCCCTAAAATGCGTAGTATGACCCGCAAACTCATAGCAGTGGTTGCCTCATAGCGGTGGCCTGTTTTCTTGAAGAGCGTTGCCTAGAAGGCCATTGCCTAGAAGAACGTTAATCCCACTTGGAACAGCCGCTCCACGTCACGAATGCGCCGCTTATCAATCACGAACAGAATGACGTGGTCCCCGCTCTCTACCATCACATCCCCATGGCCAATCATGACCTCTTTGCCTCTCACAATGGCACCAATGGTGGTGCCTTCAGGCAGATTGATCTCAGCAATGGTCCGGCCCACCACTTTGGACGACTGCTTATCACCGTGGGCGATCGCCTCGATGGCTTCCGCAGCGCCACGGCGCAGTGAGTGTACATTGACAATATCGCCGCGGCGGACGTGGGTAAGCAGGCTGCCGATGGTTGC
>NZ_JABUZD010000147.1:0-29980 GCF_014897875.1 Halomonas sp. 3A7M | reverse complement strand
TGATAAGGCGCGGCGGGAGCGGTAGCGGCGGTCGGGGCCGGTGGCTTGGTTGCCTTCGCGTTTCCCATGCGTGGCCTACGGCCACCAGCATCCCGTTTTGGACAACACCGGCCAGCGGTTGTGGTTACCCACTACCGATAAAAGCGCATAAATCGTATGATAAACAGTTGACATAATCGGCGGTATGGGCGATAATATCACCATACCCACAAAGGAGACTGTTATGACTCACGACGGCATGATCCAAAACCCGCTTTACCCGACCGATCCGGGCTATGTTATCAAGCCTTCAGCGTTGGTATCGCTGGCTGAAAAAGCTGCGGCAGAACGAGCCGGGGGCCACGTTGATGACTTTGAGAGCTATCACTATGCGGCGACTGTAGGTTTGGATTACCGCGACTATGATCGCTATAGGGGTGAGCTACTAGAATTCTGGTTATACGTGCTGGACGACGAGGACGGAAAAGCCCTCTGGGAGGCATTTCACGGGCCTGCTATCACAGCGCCAAGCGAGCCGGTTGATGATATACCGTTCTGATCTAGGACTGCGGTTCGCCCCTGGGCGAACTGCAGTCGGTTTAGGCGTGGGCGTTATCGTCGCAAAGCTCCGATTGCCCACGCCTAAACCGACTGCCTCCGCTCGCCTGACTCGCTGCGCGCTTCGCTTGCAGCAGGGGCCAGGGCATGGCATTGCTCGCTTCGCTCCAATACCATGCACCTGGCCCCTGCAAGGAGACCGGTTCTCTTTACCTGCATGTAGATGGATCAAGCGTCCGAGACCGTGGACAAGCCGCAAACCCCCGCGGCTTGCCCACCGCCTCGGCGCGCCTTGCCCTTGTAGGGGCAGGCGCTACGCTTGATTGAGACACGGAGTAGGAGCCAGGGCACCCGTTGTCGCTCCGCTCCAAAGGGTACACCTGGCACCTACTGAAAGGCCGGACGACAGAGTGGTCGCAATCTCAAGTGGCGGAAGAAGGAGCAGTTGCTCGCTGCCCGTGGACAAGCCGCAAAACCCCGCGGCTTGCCCACCGCCATCGAACAACTGCTTGTGCCGTGTAGCATGGCTCAGGGCATGGGCAACGTCGCTACGCTCCGAAGCCCATGCACCTGAGTCATGCAGCCTGGTGCTAATGTGGATTGCGCAATCCACATTAGGGGAAGACAAACAACACAAACCCAGCCAAGACCAGGGCAACTCCCACGGCAGCGCCCACGGCAGCAGAGAGCAACGCTACCGACGCGATGCGGCGATGCGTGAAAGCTGACGTTTTCACCATATCTTTTGAGGCGGCACGGGCCGCCTCTTGTATGGCTTGCACTCCATCTTTCGCAACGCGGGAAAAAACCCGGTACGCCCCGACAACATCCTTGTTGAGCGCGGCCAGTGAGGCCAACGTGGCCTCATGCTCCTTTTGCTGTTCAGCGTGCATCTTTTTAGCGTCTGCTTTCATCGCCTCCAATTCAGCCAGGATCTCTTTGGCATCGCCTACCATCCATTCAAATGCCAATTCTTCACGGGACGGCGGTTTACTCGGCATGGTTATCAACCTCCATTATCGCGTTATAAGCAGCATCCAAACTATTACGGACAGGAATGGCTTGGCGAGTCCAACGATATTTTTTAGCATACTCTCGCGCTTTATCTTTGTTTTTAGTTTCTTTAGCAAGCTGGCGATAGTCAACATTCTCCCCAATCAGTTCATTGAACGACATTGAGTGAAAGGATAAATAATCAAACACCTCGCTTTCATAAACAAAAGCGCCGTCTACGATAGTCGCTTCTTTCGTCTCTTCAAGATATTCAAAGGCTTCTGGCAACTCTTCGCGAGGATCGTTTTCAATCCGGTTAGGAAGGAAAATAATTTTTTCAGCCGGAATCCCAAGGCCCGCTAAAGCGCTAATTGTTTTGATTGCTTCTTTCCAAGACTTAGCTTCTGGCGTTGCAGGAACAACGTACTTATCAAACTCCTCGATGGCTCCATCAAAGCGCGACATTTCAGCGAAGAATGCTTCTATGTTAGAAGCACCAACATCAACAATTGCATTATCTTCTAAAACCATCAATTCAATCAGCTCGCCAAAATCACGACCAGCTAACGTTTCAACTCGCTTCACACCCAAATCAGATGCAGATAAATTGATAGTTTCAACGGCAAAGAAAGTAGGGTTATTCATGCGCGGTAAAAACAAATGCGTTGAAATTAGCGTTTTGCCGGTGCTTCCGTTCATGCTGAGCATTATCACTTTCGACATATTACACCTCGTTAGTATTTGCGGTTCTTGCCGGTTAATTCAGATAGCTTGTCGTCTATATCATCACTAGGCTTGAAATCTTTTTTGCTAATGATGCCTCGCTTCGCTTTCTCTTGCTTAGCTTCTTTTTTCACAGGCGCTTCAGATGGCTCATTGATCGGCGCCACTTCACCATCGCTTTTGTCTGCTTTTGCTACGCTTCGCTTGGCTAGCTGTTGTTTTTTCCGCGCCCTTTTCAGGGCGGAAAGAAAACCGTCATAGGTTAATGTCAGCCCGTGTTTTGACTTCAAAGCCGCATAAATTTCCGGTCGTTTTGCACCGGCTTCAAGCTCGGCTTCAATCTCGGGCAATAGTATCCGCACCTTGGCGGAATCGTTGCGCGTGTCTAAAAGTCCCATCACCCAACCTCTCTTGTGGATCTATGCTGGCATCATCCCAGCACCGTATAGGCGATGCTTGAACCTACTTTAGCCCCACTTTAGCCCCACTTCAACCCCAATGAAGCAGTTTTTCAAAAAAAGTGGCCCTATTTCAGCCCTACATTGGCCCTGTTTACCATGGCAGTAGAGATAAAACCCTCTCTACTGCCATGGTAAACAGCCCTACTGTGGCCCTAGTATAGACCTTGAGTAACCCCAAACAAGCCCTTTCAACCACAAAAACCACTTCCCAGGTCGCTATGCGACCTGGGCCCCTGGTAATGGGACGCTTTAAGAACCGCCATACCCTTAACCTGGCTGGAAATCGCGCCAGGTTAAGGGTATTTTGGCCCTTAACAATGCATACACCATACGCAATGCTTCGCATCGCTAAGGTGCTGATTCTAAAGAGGAATATAAATTTCCTTTAAAAACCTTGTCTGACAAAAGTCAGACAAAACCATTCAAAGGCCTTTATATATCAGCTATAGTGGTCAGACATTTGGCAGACAAGAGGGATGGACAATGGCAAGGCACACGATAAGGTTCTCAGACGAGCAAATAGCCCAGCTTGAAGCAGCTTCAGGCGGCAATATTTCGGACTACATTAGAAAGAAGCTATTCGGGGAGGATGGTGGCCTCAGAGAGGCGCTTGATCGGATCGATCACCTTTCAGATGACATAGAAGACTTGATCCGTTCGATGCCAGAGAGCGGTGGCAACGAAGGGTTGCCACTACTTGCCGAAATCCTGCTGATCCTTCGAGCAACAGTAAAGCCGGAAACCATTAGGAAGGTTCAAGCTGAATTGAGCCGAAACGCTATTACCCCATGGTCAGCTGAATAGGTATTTATTATGAGCAAGTCACCAGGATTAGACGCTGCTGGGCTAGGTAAGCTGTTCTTGTTTCTTATGCTTATATTGCCCCTTTTTTCGTGGTTCTTCACTGCAAAGTTTTTATTTGATATCAACCCTGATAATGCAAGGCAAGTTTTCCCCTTTATTTTAAAAAATACGTTTAATGTGTGGCCTTTATGGTCGGCCATTTTAGGTGGTGCTGTAGCGGCATGTTTAATAACGGTCACGGTTCGCCAGCTTAGTAAGTCTGTTTTTAAGGGCGCGTACTTTCACCATTTCTTCCGCGGTAGTCGATTAGTATCTCAACAGCAATTGGCAGCGATAACCAGAAAGCGTAAACAGCAACAAATAACAATAGCAAATATACCCATGCCATTGTCGGCTGAAGTTCGCCATGTTGCAATCGGCGGGGCAACAGGTACGGGCAAAACAACCGTAATGAAAGAAATGATGTTGGGTGCTCTAAAAAGGGGGGATAAACAAATAATCTTAGATCCAGATGGTGATTTTTTAAAAACTTTTTATAGAGAAGGCGACAAAATATTAAACCCCTTTGATGCCCGCACAGAAGGATGGTCGTTTTTCAATGAAATACGTAATGACTATGATTTTAACCGTTACGCGCAATCAATGGTTGTGCCGTCCTCTAACTCAGAGTCAGAAGAGTGGAATAGTTTTGGTCGGTTGCTGCTACAAGAAGTAGGTAAAAAGCTATACCAAACAAAATCAGAGCCCACGATTGAGGAGGTCTATCATTGGACTAACCGAGTTCCCCTTGAAATGCTTGAGGCATTTGTAGCCGGTACTGACGCGCAAGGTCTGTTTACTGAAAATGAGCGCGCTTCAGGCAGTGTTCAGTTTGTACTTAGTAACAAACTTGCCCCTCACTTAATTATGCCCCATGGTGATTTTTCTCTAACAGATTGGCTTGAAGATAAGAAAAGTAAGACGCTTTTCATTACATGGAACGAGTCAACACGGGCCGCTATTCAGCCATTAATTTCATGCTGGGTAGATACGATTATTCAAATCATATTGGGTCGTCCGACGGAAAAGGCTGAGCCAACCTGGCTATGGCTGGATGAGCTAGAAAGCCTTGGCAAGCTACCTACATTAGGGGCGGGCCTAACCCGTGGTCGTAAAAAGGAATTTAGGATTGTCTCGGGCTATCAATCATCATCCCAGTTGATAGACGTGTACGGTGAGCACCTGGCTGAAACGATGCTTAGCAACCACCGGACTAACTTGGTTTTCGCTGTTGGTCGTCAAGGCAAGAAAACCGCGGAAAGAATGTCTGACGCACTGGGTGAGCATGAGGTGCGCCGGGATCGTCCAGAAAAATCGTACCGTTGGGGGGAAATGGCCACGCGCAGTGACCGAAGAGAAGTGCGTAAAGAATCGGTCGTTATACCGAGTGAAATCATGGCGTTAGATGATTTGCATGGTTACGTGTCATTCCCCGGTTCGCTGCCAATTGCCAAATTTGAGATAGAGCCAATTAATTTTATTCGTCGCAATCCTGTACCCGCTTTCATCCCTAAAGATGAATCCGGGGAGCTTGGGTTAGGGTTTGAAAATGCTTGATATCACAACCATTACACGTAACAGCGTCGGTGCGGTTGTAAAATACTACGCTGACGGTGCTGATGATTATTATGCCAAAGATGGCCAAGCCTCCCAGTGGGCCGGAAAAGGAGCGGAGTCACTAGGTTTGTCAGGCGAAGTTGATCAAGACCGTTTCAAAGCCATGCTTGGAGGACAGCTTAATGAAACCACTCAATTACGCCGTGTAGTTAAAGAAGGAGCCAAAGAGCGGCTAGGTTATGATTTAACGTTCTCCGCGCCAAAAGGGGTGTCGCTGCAAGCGTTAGTGCATGGAGACCACCGTATCATCCAGGCGCATGACAAGGCCGTTCAGGCAGCCGTTCAAGAGGCGGAAAAGCTGGCACTGGTGCGAAGTACACAAAATGGCAAAACGGCCACTCTACACTCCAACAACCTCACTGTAGCGACGTTTCGCCATGAAACCTCCAGGGCAAAAGATCCTGATTTACACACTCATGCCTTTGTATTGAACGCAACGCAAAAAGAAGATGGTACATGGCGCGCATTAACTAATGACGGCATCGTTAACTCATTGGCCCACCTGGGGAACGTCTACAAAGCAGAGCTGGCCAAGCAACTGCAAGAAATCGACTATCAGCTCAAGGTGGGCAATAACGGTACGTTTGACCTGGCGCACTTTTCAGAGAAACAAATTGATGCATTTAGCCAGCGCTCGGAACAAATCGAAGCAAAATTAGCAGAAGAAGGGCTGACACGAGAGACGGCAAACTATGCGCAGCGTCAGGCTGCGGCACTCTCTACACGCTCAAGCAAAGAGACCGGCGTAGATCGAGAAGAGCTGCGTAAAGAGTGGCAGAAAATGGCGAAAGAGGCGGGCATCGACTTCAACAGCCGCGAGTGGGCAGGAGAGGGGAACCGTTACCAGGTAGAAAAAAACAGTGCGCCTACAATAGATAAGTCGTTGACAGTGGCCGAGAACGCCGACCGTTGTATTGATTTCGCCATCAAAAGTTTGACAGAAAGGGATACGATCATTGCCGAACATCGAGTAATGGATAAAGCCATTAATCACGGATTTGGTTTAGTTTCGGCGGGAGACGTTAAGGGGGCTCTTGATCGCAAAATCGCAAAGGGCGAGCTGCTGGCCGAAACCCAGGTATATCACGCTTCCTCCGGCAGTGGAAAAGAGCAAAGCAAGGTTGAACAAACACCGGCGCTGACACGGCGTGAATGGATACAAGAAGTCGAGAAGTCTGGGAGGGATAAAGTCGAGGCCCGTAGGCTTGTAGATATCGGTATAAAAGAGGGTCGCTTGGTAAAAGGGAAGCAGCGCTATACAACACCACAGGCTCAAGCCCGAGAGCGTGCTATTTTGCAGCGCGAGAAGGAGGGAAGGGGGGCAGTGACAGCTCTGGTGGACAAGCCTCAGATGGAGAAGTTTAAACAGCAAGAGCTTAAAAAGCCGGAAGCCGCTCGTTTGAAAACCGGGCAATTGGCGAGCGTCGAAATGATAGCTACTTCGACGAATCGATTTACGGCAGTACATGGCTATGCCGGTACTGGTAAAAGCTATATGACGAAGACGGCTAAGCAGTTACTAGAGAGTAATGGGGCTCATGTAACGGGGCTTGCGCCCTATGGCCCTATGGTAAGGAATTTACAAGCGGAGGGAATGGAGGCCCGCACCGTTGCCAGCTTCCTCAAAGCGGCCGATAAGAAAATAGGGCCAGGCTCAGTGGTCGTAATTGATGAAGCGGGGGTTATACCCGCTCGACAAATGAACAAGCTAATGGAAACCATCGAGGCGCACGGGGCTAGAGCGGTGATGTTGGGGGATACCAGCCAGACAAAAGCTATTGAGGCGGGTAAGCCATTTGACCAGCTGATTGCCAGTGGCATGAAAACCACCTATATGGACGAGATCCAGCGCCAAAAAAACCCAGAACTTTTAAAAGCTGTTGAGCTTGCCGCGAAAGGCCAAGCTAACAAGTCGCTGCAACATATGAGCGCCCCCTTGGAAATTGACAGCGCGAGAAGCCGCCATGAGCACATGGCCAAAACATTCACGGCGCAAACACCCCAAGAAAGGGCAGAATCCATCATGGTAACAGGCACCAATAAGAGCCGCCGTGAGCTCAATGAAATCAGCCATGAATCTCTTGGGCTAAAAGGGAAAGGCCACGAGTTTCAGACGTTAAACCGGGAGGATATGACACAGGCCGAACGGCGCTACAGCCGGTACTACAAAAAAGACTCGATTATCATCCCAGAGAGGGACTATAAAAACGGTCTCAAGCGTGGCGAGGCCTATACCGTTATTGATACTGGCCCCGGCAATAAGCTGACTGTAAAAAGCCAGGCAGGGGAGATGATCAGTTTTTCGCCTGCCCGGCATAAAGAAATGTCGATTTACTCAATGGAGAAAATAGAGCTATCGAAAGGGGATGATGTACGCATTACTCGAAATGTCGCAGCAGCAGACTTAGGCACCCATGAGCATTATACGGTGGCTGATGTTAAGCCTGGCCAAGTCACGTTGACCAACAGTGCAGGCAAGCGGGTGACGTTGGACAATAAAGCCCCTCTACCTATGACGTATGGTTATGCAACAACAGTGCATAGTGCCCAGGGGTTAACGAGAGATCGCGTGTATGCCAACCTTGACAGCCACTCACCGACGACGACAAAAGAGGTCTACTATGTTGCCGTCTCACGGGCACGCCATGAAGTGAAGCTTTACACCGATAAAACTAGCAACCTACCCAAATCGATAATGCGGGATACCCAGAAACATGCAGCGCTGGATATTAAATTAGAGCGTGAGGTGCAGAAAGCCGGGAAAGAAAAGGAGCATACCAAGCCGCTGTTAGGCAAGGAAACATCCATCAAGGCTGGCCCTCAACGTGTTAAACAGCGGGAAGGGAAAGAGAGAGGAAGGGCGATAGGGCGGTAATGGAAAGCGGGCCATGTTTACATGGCCCTATAGCACGTTGGGCACATGCCTAGCTTTACGAAACACGCCAGCTTTCTAAAATCCATTCACCATGATCTTTGATCCAGGTTTTCAATTGTCGGTTGGCCTTCGTTTTAGCTTCAATCTCTACTCCTGTATGAGGGTTGCGATATTTCATAGGAGCTTTGCTTTGACGCTGTTTTTTGGAGGGCGGGTGAGGGTTCTCATCGAGTTCGGCTAACACTGCCTTGGGCGTTTTCTGAAATTCGCGCATGAGGCCTTCAAGGCTGGTGAGGAACCTTTTGTCCCGTGTATATCGAGGGTCGCTTTCTAGGTTATCGAGTTCTTTTTTCAGTCTTTCCAAGTCACGTTGCTTTGCTTCAAACTCTTGTAAAACACCCATGCTTTACTCCCGTTCAAGATGCGCCAATCATCATTTTTTTCTTAAATTCAGGGTCATAAAGCACCTCGACAATATTGTAATGTTCCATATAAACAACCACATCGAGCGTGGTGTGTATGGTGTGCATTATCAAATCATAATCGAGCGCCTGGCCCACTACCGATTGTTTAACTAGCTGCGCTATACGCGCGGGAGTATCGAATGCCGAAGAGGCATGGACAGAAAAGATACTCCCCCCATGGCCGCTCTTTCCCGCGGTTAAATAGTCCCATGCGGCATCATCACGCAACTCGGTCAAAATGATTCGGTCGGGAGTTAACCGCATACACGCTTTAATACATTCAGAAGGGGTAAGCCGCCCCTCCTGCCCCTTTTCGCCGTACAGCATAAAACCAATCTCTTCCTGGGTATCATCCGCCACCGGCTCATGGACGTCTTCCAGAACGATAATACGCTCGCTTCTTGGGATCTCGCCCATAAGGCTGCGGGTAAACGTACTCTTCCCGCTGCCGGTAGTGCCAGCGATAGCGATATTGCGCTTTGACTTTACGGCTAGCCTCATAAACTCAACAAAATTACGTTCTTCTAGTAGGCTAAGCAGCTTATGCTCAAACTCCTGGAGCCCTTGCTCGGACTCAATTTTCATGTTGCTGGTAGTGCTAAAACGGCCTTGTTGATCCAGATCCTCTAACGAGAGCATTACAGGTAAGTGTTTACGAATTGCCACCAGAAGCGTGTCGTTAATAACAGCAGGCGGCAAGACAAAAATACACCGCGAGCCATCGGGCAATATGACGTTGTTGATAGCCTTACGCGGGAGCTGGTTCATACTTAGAAGCGATGAAAGCAGGTTATGTATATATACTGGCGATATCGCTAAATTTTCTTTGATAACCCGCCCTTGGCGGGTATCAAGCACTATTTGAAAGTAACGATTGATGCGTATTTCAATCACATTGTCATCATCAAGATATTCTTGAAGCGGGCGGAGGTTGGACGATACATGACGGCTCATTACTTAACCTCAAGACGGTAAACGTCGCTAAAATCAAGATCGTGAGAAACGTAGATAATGACCGGCTGCCCCTGCGGTGTGTAGAGGGTAGGGGGAATGTCCATATTGGCACGTAAAACCTCTTGCGCGAGCTGATCGACCGTATCTGACGTATTATCCAGGTTAATCGTTGTGTCGCTTGATGAGCTGCTCGCTGCCAGGTGTGAAAACGCTGCTTCGCTAGCATCCCCAAAAACAGAAACTGCCATAGCGCTTCCAAAACGTTCCCAAAAGTAGTTGTTGACTTGACCACCGACACCAGCAGCGCCTAGTGGGCCAGCGCCTGCACTATCAAGCTGGATGGTCACATGATCTGGGTTTCTTGCACGCTGCCAGGCTACAAAAACGCGGGCCTGACCTCGCGAAATGCCCCCCTCCACCAAGCCGGTCACGTGAGCGCCGGGATCGATGAGGCGAACCTTGTTATCCGCCCCATAAACAGGTCGGCTAACCTGGCACGACACTTGGCCAGGCACAGTAGTATCAAGCTCTGAAACCGTGCCGCATGGAATAGCCGTTCCCGCGGGTATGGTTAATGTCGGGTTTTCAAGGATTGATGCCTGAATGCGTCTAGGAGACCCGCTATTGAGGCGGTCTGTAAATGCGTTGCCGGCATCCCCGGCTCCGCCGGCCATTCCTCCGAGGAGACCTTGGCCACCGCCACCGCTGCTAGAAACCTGCTGAGCGCTTCCGCCAGGTGTGGAGGAAAAACCACTAAGTCGGCGGGCCATGGTGCGCTGCTCAGGCGTCAGCTCTTCCTCTTCGGTTGTTTCTTCCTCTGGCAATGACCAGGATGGCTCTGGCGTCGCTTGGGGCGCTTCTGGCGGCGTTATAGGTTCTATTGCAACGGGTGCCGATGGTTCCGGCTCCTCGGCTGCAGGTGGGGCATTCGGAAACCGGTAGCTGGGTACCGATACTTCACTGGCACCCATATCGCCTGCCGCCGGTTCTTCGTTCTTCTCCCGCAGCGCCTGAATAATCACAAACGCCACGAGACCTAGTACGAAGAGCAACAATATAAAGATGAACGCCTTCAAGCCAGCGATGCGGCGCGTCTTGGAGGACGAGAACCCCCCCCGGTCATCAAAACCCCCATCGATGACTTCATCAAGATTAACGTCATTACTCATCTTCGCCCCCAGTATTAATAACTCGACGGACATTAGGGGAGGTAGTGCCGTCCGCATGACCACCGATTGAAGGGTTATAGCCATCATTAATGATGCCAATGACTTGATCGCCGTAGCGGACACGCCATTCACGCGCAACACCACTCGCCCGTATAACGTTGTTATAGGGGCCTTCTACGGTCACATTGACCAAAGTTTCCTCACCGTTAGAGTCGATGCGATAAACCACGGGTAAAGCCGAATTTTGGGGGAATTTAAACCATGTTTGTGTGTAATCGTCCCACACGTTCAGCGGTGCTATATCTTGCGCATCTTCAGCGTTGGAACGCCGATAACGCATATTTACCGGGGCATTGGAATCCCGTTGACTCAAAGCCTCATCTAATCGCATACGTTCGCGCTCTTGTCGCTGTTTCTCTTCATCCTCAAGGGGGTACTCAAAGCGAACGCCGACAGTCGCAGCGCGCATTGTCCATGGGTTTTCTATAAAGCGCTCTACCTGTTGACCATCCTCCTCAATGGTGTAACTACCGATATAATTGAGTAAGAAGTGATACACGCGGCGATCGGTAACGATCGTCAAATTCGTATTGGCATCCTGGGCCATGGGCCGCACGAAATAGTTATTTTCGACATTAGAGAACGCCCATCCCCCTTCTTCACCAAACGCATGAGTGATGTACTCCTCATTCGGGGCTACACGTATATGCGTTGCAATGCCCACAACCCCATCTAAACGCACTGTATCCAGCTCGTTATAAGTCACAGTCCTAATGCGGTAGTCATAGGGCGACACAGAACCATCATCGACGGCCATGGCCGGAAGGGAAACTAGGCACGTTCCAGCAGCTAACAAGCAGCGATAGATTGTATATTTCATGGCGTTCTCCTTGTTAACGCGGGCCGAGCATTTCAGGCTGCACTTCGTACCCACGAACACGGAAGCCAAGCGGGTTAACCTCGCGCTGAGTAGATGTCATCGTGCTGTTGGGGTAGTGGTAATTGATTTGGGCTATCCAATACTCAACGGGGTCTGGCCTGCTGCGAGAAAGATCGCGAACTTGAGTGTTAAACCTGACTGTGGCCGTGCCCGGATTACTTTCATTGGGTATTACGGAGGTCACATTCACACGAATAGTTCGACTGTCACCCCAGCGAACATCAAGGCCAGAATCACCACCGAACTGATCAGCATACTCAGCACCAACCTGCCGTGATGACATAAGCATTACAGTGTCGTAATGCTCTTGCTGGTTGAAGAAGTTGTATGTCTCGCGAGCAACCACATACCGGGAAAGCCAATAACGATCTAAAGCTGTCCCATAGCTAATCTCTTCTCTCATTAACGTAACCGTGCTTACTTCGCCCGTATCATCGTTAATGGTTAATAGGTTTGGAGGTAATGGCTGGCTGTAGCGATAAATTAAAATGGCCATCACCAGTAAGCAACCTATGGTAATAGCACTGGATACCTTCGCTACCGACCAGGCTCTTGAACGGCTCTTATATGCCTCACCGATGATTTCCGCTTCTAGCGTATTGCGCTCTGATAGGTATTGCTTCCAATCATCTTTTTTTATTTTTTCTTGTTTTTCCTTGGGTGGTTTAGATTTACCCACCTCTTTGTTAGTCCCCAGCATTATTCGCTCTCCTGCTCTGAATCAGTGCTGTACAAATCGTAAAGCTCAGGAGGCACAGATTGATTGACGTTAACTAAACGGCTCATATCGGGCTCTGGGGCCGCTTTATGTGTAGTGCCGCACCCAGTAAGCAGTAACACAGCCATTAAACTCAGCAGGGCCAAGAAGACCTTCATTTCCGTCTCTCCAAGAGTAAAATTTACACTATCAGTATTAGACAAGAAAATCGGATTTTCAAGTCTAATTGGCAATCAAACAAGCGAAAGCGCCCTAGGGCGCTCTATTCCGGTATTAGCGACGGGCGTATTTTAAATTGCTAGCACTGTTGCCAGCATTGCCGCCAGTGTTACCACCCTTTCCGCCCTCACCAGCACCAGGGATGGCTTGGGCACCGGGTATTTGCCCAGTTGGCGAAGGGCCGTCGGGTGTGGGGTCTGGTTTGGGAGGAGGGGGCGCAGGGCCACTGCCTTTACCGGAGGAGGAAGAAGGCAAGAAACCTAATAGGGATGATGCAATGCCGCCGCCCCATGAAGAAGCTAAGCCAGGTAGTTTTAGTGTGGCCACGACTGCGGCAACGCCCAAAATGCCACTTGATAAAATACCGTCCCAATACGGCAGCTTTTCGTCACGAACATCAGCCAATACCACTTCAAAAAACGACATTAGGAAAGACAACACAGCAGCAAGCAATACCATTAGAAGCGCGTAGTTAATAGCCGATCCAATCCATTTACTGAACAAGCCCTTGGTGGATTTAAACAGCAAGAGGAAAATGAAAGCAGGCCCAAACGCGACCGTAACGGCTAGTAGCACTTTGGCAACAAGGATGTAGGCTAACGTCAGCCCACACACCACTATCAAAATAGTGGCGAACATCGCCGCCAAAAAATAAGGCCCCCAATTTCGCCAGTTACCATCTGCAGAGAGATCAACGATAATGGCCAAACCAGCCTGTATGGCATTATCTACCAGGTCTGTTATATTTTCTGCCGAGATACCCGTTCCTACCAGTAAGGCAGTGGACATTTCCTCCGGGAGCCCCATTATCATCGAAGCAAGTTCCGACTGATAAAAGCCCCCGGCCGTTGCAAATGAACTAATCATCGCAATACCAACAAACCGCTTTAACAGGTCGCTAAGCGGCTCCCCGGATGGACTGACCATCATCATAAGGCCTTGCAACATTAACGACATGGTTAACGCTATAGTCACAAGTGGCACAGCAGTTGTGACAACATTCCCAACCGCACTGGTAACGAATAGGTCGACTACGTCCTCAATTTGTGAAGACAAAATGGCGCCTAACTCCATATCCAAAGCCATATCTATTCCCCTGTCCGAAGCACCGCTTTAGAGATCATCGTGTTATACGGAGCGACGACCTTTCCTCTCCATTATTGCCACCTGTTGCGCGAATATTAAACGCGGCTTGGCGTGCATTTTCGCAATTAATAGAAACCTCATCTTTACGGCATTCCTCTAATTTTTCCTCTCTCTCGTCTGTATGTTCCATCCACCATTCAACTGGTTTCGCGTCTTCCTGGCAGGCGGCTAACAGGGGAAATAACGCGATACAGGTCATCCACTTAGCTTTCATAATTCTCTCCTTGAAATGAGGTGCAAAAATTATCGAACAAGACGCAGCTGAGACGACTCGCCTTCGTCGCCGGTAGCTCTGCGATGAAAAGACTCATAGCTTTCTCTTTCGAGAATTTCAGTTTCTGCCTTACTCAGCATTGATAGATTGTTCAAGCGCATACTATTGGCTTCAATGGCCCCTTGAGAGGTCTGAATGCGAGCCTGAAGATCCTGGACTTCGCGCTGCGTGTCAGCCGTTTGAATCCGCGCCGCAAGATCCTGCATTTCGCGAAGTTCGCGATTATTGTTGTCGTAAATCTCTTGCAGCATGGCCAAGTTCGCGGCCTCATGTTCACGTTGACGCTGGGCAATATGTTCAGAGGCTTCGCTCGGCGTCATGCTCTCTAGACTGCTATTCCGGTCTTCCAGAATCTCCCGACCGGGCGCCCCATATTTCCCAGATGGGCCCATTGCCCCACCCCAGTTTTCAGGCATAGCCCCTTCAAGATCGCGGAAAAACTGATCTCCCATTCCCGACAAGCCTTCAGTCATATTGCGAACCATTTCCTGCTGCTCTTGAAGTTGCTTTTCAAGCTCAACCAATTGTTCGCCCATACGAAAAATAGCGTCTACGTCAATAGTCGGTATTTGAGCGTGGGCAGGGCCACTTACAGCGAGACAAGCCACTACTGCAACTATAAGTCGAGGTGCTTTCATGATTCTCTCCAGTAGGTTTTTAACCACGTTTTCGGGTCATTGGTGCCTAGTCGTTTAATAATGCGTTCGCATTCATCGGCTCCATCGGGCGTACCCGACAGAATGCTAATTTCTTTATCCATCCCAGATAAATCCAACGATGCCACCGTCGCCATGCTGCCTTGCTTAACCAAAAAATGACGGCTTCCCTCTGGTATATTGACCACCTCCTGGTATTCGGAAGGCGTGAGCTTCATCCGATGAACATAATCGTTATAGTCAGCTTCTGGATTCTCTAAGAGAATTTTTGTTGCCACGGCCTGATTGACCGTTTTACCTATGCGGCTATCTAAGGCGTCGTTCGGCTCCTGTGTTGAAAACACGTAGACCACATCACGCTTACGGTCTGTTTTAAGACCCCGCTTAATTTCAACGTCCATGATCGGGTCATCGAGATAAGTAGAGAACTCATCAAACACTTTTATAACGTGTCGTGAGCCGTCTACGGCCTTGCGCATCCGAAACAACAAGTACATAAGCATCGGGGCGCGTGTTTCGGGTGCAGGTTCGCCCTTTTCGACCAGAAAATCGGTGATATCGAAAGCTTGAATATCATGATCTAGTGATAGTTCATCGACTGGATTATCAAACAGCCAACCGTACTCCCCCCCTTGGCACCAGGGGGCAAGCAGCGAGGACAAAGTAGCTTCGTTGCCATACACAATAGGAGCGGGCAAGTGAGCCTGTACCGCTGTCAAAGTCCGCTCTGATTTTTCAAAGTACGAACCTTCCCCCATTACAGCATCCACCGCTTTTGACAGCTCATCGCGGTCGTTGCTGCCGAGCTTTGCGTTTAGCCGGATCTCGCACAGAGTCGTAACTAAGCGCTTAACAAACGATATATTGAGCGGAGTAGGGTCTAGCTGAAGGGGTTGATACCCGCTTGGCAGGCCTTCATTAATGACCTGGTAATACCCCCCCAAGGCCATGACCATTTGCTGCATGCCGCGATCACGGTCAAACATAAAGATACGCGGATTGTATTTGGTAGCTTGAGCTACGATCATATTAAGTAGGGTAGTTTTACCGGCGCCTGTTTTGCCCAGAATCAACGTATGGCCATTGGGTCGTTTGCCGGTAGCGTCAACGTGGCGAGGCGTAGAGTGCAGATTTAAGTAAAAGGGCGTGCCGCTGCTCGTCTTCAACGTCATTAATGCCGGGCCCCAGGGGTTACCTGTAACCTTGCCGGTGTGGACGTTGTGGAACGATGCCAGGCTGAAGAGATTGTCACTTGTCAAAACAGCTGGCCGAGGGGCGAGCGTTTTATTACCTGGCAACATCGCATAGTAAGCAGCTTCAGAGGCCATGCCTATTGGGCCTGCCATCACACCGCACGAAGCAAATAAGTTTCTTGCATCGCGTGACTTTTGCGTTGCTTGCTTCAGCGAATCGGCATAAACGAATAATGTGCAATGGTGCCACCCACTGGCAAAGTGAGCAGACGCAGCCCCATCAGCAGCCCGCCTGAGTGCTGCTTGCTGGCTTTCCGATAAGTCTTTTGTTTCTTCCAGTTGCTCTAACGCTTTTTTATAGAAGGTTTTAGAGGCAGGCTGACTCATGCATATAAAAGAGTGCGTCAGTATAAATTCAAAGGGCGCGCTTAATAGCGAATTAAACTGCCCTGGCTCTGTGTCTTCGTCGTCAAAATCAATTAGCTCGACACCAGCCATATAGGTGTTCTGAGCTTCAGAGCGCACTTGTAAAACGTCACCCCATAAGGCTGTGACGACACGGCTAGTAGAGAGGTAGTTTTTAATCAAGCTTCGGCAAACAGGAACCTGATTCCATTCACCATTCAAAAGAAAGCCCAAAAACTCTAGTGCACTAGAATACGTATGAACATTCCCCTTGGGGGTGGGCATTTTGGGTGTAGTTCCCAGACTATTGAAGTACGCTTCTTCGCCCTCTTCTTCAATATCGGCTTGATCATCGGCTTCCAGATCTTCTGCAAAGCGATGCTCTTTATTGCCTTCAGAGTCCATGTAGTATATGCCCAACCGCTGGGGTTGGTAGCTCTTCAGCATTCCAAACAACTGATATGCGATATCTTCCAGTCGCGCCATGGAATCGTGGCGTTGTTCTATACGCTCTTGCCTTGATAGCTTCTCAAACCTCGATAAGGTTTTTTGAGTAGTATCGCCAATCGGGCGGTAAATGATGGTCAAGTAAAAATCATTGACCATTAATGGGGTGTCTTTAAATTTTTCCTGGTAAGAGCTGGTTAGGCGTTGAACAAAATAGCCGCCACTCCCCTTTATAAAGGGCATTTGCTCCAGTTCTTTATGATGATGATGAATGTAGATTTCAACATGCTCGTTCCCTAGCTGCCGGAGACGCGCAGATAGGTCTCTAACCCACCGTATCAACTCTTGGTCGGAAGCTGATAGGTGCGTCCTTCCATCCACTTTGAATATGGTCATAACACCACCATCTTCAAGAGATATGATGGTGTCAGAAACATGGTGACAATAGGGTATGAAACGACCGTCGCTTTGTTCTGCTAAAAAAGCCATTGGCCGACGATCATGTTTTAGCGCTTCCATCCGTCTTCCTCCCAGCGGCCCCGACCACGCAAATATGTCGAACCCTTCCAGTGTTGATAAGGCGTTTTAATGTCCCGTCCATAGCGCCGGGTTTGTCCAGTAGATCTAAGAATGTTCAACACTTTGGTTGTAAACCACAGCCCTAAAATTCGAAAAATCTGAGGGTCGTAGCGGCAAAGGCTCCAACAAACCGACCACATACCGGCGAGCAGCGCGAGTGCCCAAAGATGAAGGTGCATAAACGACGTCGCCGAGACCATAAAAATGATGATGGCCACATTACGGGGAACCCCGCCAACCATGGCGGGGCGACGTCCTCCTTTGAAGACTTTGAACATATCCTCTCCCAACTGCGGTTATATAAATAAGCCGACAATGTACGAGGCAGAACCAATAATAATAAGCCCCAGTGCCACACGAAGAGCGATGTCCATGCGGCCCATGCCAAAGCACAAGCCAAGACCAATCACAATAACTGCCAATGTTGCAGCCAGAGGTATCCAAGTAGTGATCCAAGTTTCAAGTGCCCCCAACCCTGAAGAAGCGGTGTCCACTTGAGCGAAGGCAGGGGATGCCATTAGCAAAGCTAAAACGGCAAAGGTTAGTGTGAAGCGTGTAGCTTTAATCAGCATCATTTTGGTTGCTCCTGTATTGAATATCGGCGTCTGTAGCAGAGATAGTGCAGTGGTAAATTTTCAGATCATTTCGCATCCATTCGATCAACCGGTTAAGTTCTACCCATTTCTTCACCTCCTCCCTTTCAGTGACCCTAAGACTGCATTTGAATGGCTCGCCTGTATCACGCTTCAAATCAAAAATAGGAACCCATTCATTTTCAGAAAGGCGTTGTATATCAACCCCCTTCACGAACCCTCGTTCATACTCTATAAGCAGATGCTTTTGGGTTATAAGAAAAACCTTCACGAGCTGATCACCTTTAATTAAATGCACCCGGAGGCGCTGTATCGAAAGCATCACTGGCAGCGCTACTAAAGACGTCAGACATTATATAGGATTCATTATCATTAGGGTGGGCTAACTGCTGAATTGGCTGTTTAATTAAAGAGCTTTCTTGCTCGTCCGGGTTGGAGCCCGGCTGCCCCACAATTAACCGAGGAACTACTTGATCCTGCGCTGCCACACGTTCAATGCGACTCACATAGCCATTATTGAAACCACGTTCAAAAGAGCCGGTGTTGTAGCATGACAGCGCCATACGAAGTGCTTGTTGCTCATCGGGGTTTCTGCGTAAAGCCCGATGATAACAGTCCTCAAGCACGACAGCGCCTTGCCCGATGTTTTTGCATGGATCAAGCAACTCCTCTGCTGAAACCCCCAGCCCTTCGAAATTTGAAGAGTTAATCTGAGCCACCCCTATGTCGAAATTGTGGCCTGCCTGCTCCAAGCTCCCAATAGCTTCTAGTGCTTCAGCAGGATTGGTAGGCTGCCGCTCTAATTGAGGCGATCCATAGTTGACGTTTATCGCGTACTGTCGATTACTTGATTCATGTGCAACGATATACGCGAGCGTTTTATGATCTACGCTCGGCGCACACTGAGCCGCCAGCTGCTCAATCTCACTCGACACAGGAGATCCATTAGCCATAGCTAGGTTTTGATGACTGACGGCAGCTATGACACTAACCACTAGCCGCAATCTTATTTTTTTGCTCCGCACCACGTTACCCCTTGAAATTCAGATTTTGCGTGCTAATGTAATCGTATAAGGAACAAGCACAATGTCAAGTCCTAAAAACCGGACTTCCAAAAAAAAGAGGTCGCCTAACGGTAATGAGCCAAGGATTCCAGTGACCAAAATTGAATTTGTACCGTTGAACGCTCAAGCCCAGGCTGGCAAGACCTCGGCAAAAGCGAAGTATCAAGACCCTGAGAACCCTTTCCATACATGGACAGGAGTGGGAACCCGCCCGAAGTGGCTAAGGCAATACCTAGACCAAGGGCGTCAACTTGATGAATTTGCAATTCACACTGAAGGAGGAGGGGATGGGTAAGGTCGTAAAATTTGAACGACTTCAGCCACACGCTTCAGAAGAAGAAAATGCTTTATATAGGAGTGCCCCAAGGGGCACTCCTAACCCCATAAAAGCAAATTTTCTTATTCGGATTTTAGCGTATATTGGCAAGTTTTTTAAGCGGACTTTGCTATTGATCGCTCGGTCAATTGTAAGCAGGCTGTACAGTGCGTTAACAATAATACAAAGCCTGTTTGTAGCGCTGAGCAAGCTGGTTTGCTTGGTCGTTACTGTTTTAATTGCTTATCAATTTTTCGCTACTGACTCCCCTGACTATCAACTCATTGCTTCAACGGCAACTGTTTACCCAGCAGCCTTCGTAGCTTGTTCGCTTTACGATGCTTTTTTGAACCTAGCCCACTTAGGTAAGCACAAAGCGGATAACGCTATAGCGAGAGGCCTGGGCCGATGAAAATTGATAAGATCGCAAACACACCTCATCATCGAATCACACACTAAAGGAAACAAACAAATGAAGAAAGCCGCAAGCATGTTGATTGGAGCAATTTCCATTAGCGTATTAGCTGGGTGCGCTACCACGGAAAGCGTGGGAAATTTAGAAAATCGGGTGGGACAGTTAGAAAACCAAGTTCGTATATTAGAAACAAGGGCTGTGAGCAACAGCGACACCGCCGCCGAAGTCGGTTATTACTGCTACATGAACGGTGTTAGGTACACAGAGGGGGCGGTCTTAGGTAGCCAGAAATGCAAGAGAACCGGGATAATAGTCGGCGGTGACCCTAAGCTGCAATGGCGCCCAAACAACTAAACACAGTATCAAGAGGCCGGTATAACCGGCCTTTTTTAATAGGTCAATAAATGTTCGACAACCCTTTCTTATCGCAGCTTCTATCCTCTTGGCACCCTTTAGCGGTAATGGCTTCGACGCTATTACTGGCGGTGTGTATTAAATTATTAGCACCCAAAAAAAGAAGATGGCGGCAGAAAACTGCAAAGCGCGTCCTGATACGGCTACAGGCTTTAGACAGCACACCCCAAAAAATTGCCTACCTGCGTAATCCGGCACGAGTAGATCCTTTCGTCTTTGAAGAGCTTATTCTCGAAGCTTTTGAGCGGCGAGGTTGTCGTGTGAAACGAAATGAGCGTTATACCGGGGATGGTGGCATAGATGGAAAATTTTGGATTAACAAACAGCTCTACTTAGTACAGGCTAAACGTTATTCAGGCCACATCAACGCCGCTCACGTAAGAGAGTTTGTGGCGCTGATCGAGCAGCACCGGTGCAAAGGGATTTTTGTTCACACTGGGCGAACAGGCAAGATGGCAAGAGAAATCGCAAAGCAGCACCCAGACGTAACAATTATAAGCGGGGAAAGACTAATCCAGCTAGTTACGCCCAAGAGAAACCCTATTGAAGCAACGACACCCCCTAATGCAGCCACGAAAATGCAGAATGATTTAGAAACTCTAGGATAGGTAAATTTCATGGAAAAGCTGCCGAATTTTAATGCTAAGAGCACTCCGTTATTGCGAAGCAATCCGTACCGCTGGGTGGCAGTATGGATTGAAAAGAATGGAACAAAGCAAGAAGAGGATTTTATATTTGAAGGGCCAGAGGCGCCTTACACCGCTTCACGAAGAGCCTACAAGGCAGCCAGCGAACTACAGCACGCTATGCGCCTGCGCGAAAACAATGCTTTCGGAAAAGAACTGTTTAATCTTATCACTGATAGCAGTGACACCCCCCACTCTTTCGCTAAATCTCACCAAAGTAAAAAAACCTCAGACCCCCAAAGGCCTACTACTCAGATTGAATATAAAAGCAACAATGAAGAAAAGAAAATCTCTGGGCTTCAGTACCAGAAGGCGCGAAAGTTTTTAATGCTTACTCGCGAAGATATGGCCCACGAGACAGGTTTAAGTATCACGTCGATTTTTAAAATTGAGAAGGGGATAGCAAACCCCAGGCGCTCAACGCTAGCTAGAATAGAAGATTTTTTTAAGAAATATAAGATTATATTCAACAACGATGGCAAGACATTCCAGCAGGTCATTGACTTAAAAGAAATTAGAATCTCAAGCAACACGAGCGCTCGCTCTGCCGATTACTTCAAAAGTCACATATCTGAACACCTATTAAAATTTATTCGCTTAAATTGTCTCAGCACAGGAAAGGGTACTTCTACTTTCAATATGAGCTATCGGGAAATTGAAATTTTGCTCGACCAAAACCTGAGCGAATTATCACTTGAATGGCTGCTTGAGCTGGCAGATCAGTTAAATTTTGAGATTAGCTTAAACATGAAGATACCCTACAAGATGGTGTAGAGCCTAACCAGATCATACGGCCTGGCCAGGCGCCATAGAACACACCAGGCCGATTGCGTCGCGTAGCCCGCAAGTGTCGCGCAAACGATCATTTATGGAACAGTGAAAGGCGCGACCAAGGAATGCGGCTTTCACTGGAATAAAAGTGTTTCGATTGCCATCCCAATTGACTTATCCCGATAACCTGACAAAATCTAGTTATGGAACACTTCGGCTTACCTTGAAGCACAGGTCATTTATGAAAGATCGAGAAGATAGGCAGACGCTGGACGTAATCAGCGGAGGATTGAAATTAGGGTACGCCAGGGTATCAACAGACGACCAAGAGCTATTGTTACAACATGACGCGCTTAAAGAAGCAGGCTGCGCTGAGATTTACGACGACAAAATCAGTGGCAAGAAGAAGGAGCGACCAGGCTTAGATAATGTCATGAAGGCTCTACGCCCAGGAGACTCCTTGGTCGTGTGGCGGCTAGACCGGCTGGGCCGTTCTTTGCAACACCTCGTTGAAATCATTAATGACCTTGAAGCGCGTAATGTCCGGCTCGAAATTTTAGTTGAAGCCATTGATACCAGAACTGCTAGTGGGCGAATGATTGCCGGTATTTTCGGAGCGCTGGCTGAGTATCAAGCCAACCTCATTCGTGAAAACACTATCGCTGGATTACGCGCCGCAGCACGACAAGGACGAAAAGGCGGAAGAAAAACAATCATGACTCCCGCCAAGAAAAAACAAGCAAGGACGCTGCTACTGAGCGGTGAATCTGCAAGTGATGTAGCTAAGGCGCTTAATGTTGGCCGAACCACTCTATATAGAAACGTGCCTGTTGGAGCCATTCACGAAGAGCGCATCAAGTTAATAGCAGAAGGGCTTTTAAATGAGCACAAATAGCAATGATACTGCCCTGCCTTTTGACGAGGCGGCGTATCGGGACATATTAATCAAAGGCGGTGCGTCGTATGAAGTAGCTACAGACGTAGCACGGCTTTACGCGCAGCAGCACAGTCAAAAGGGCTCCCCTGCCCAGAGCAATTTAGCACTGGTTGGTAGCGACGAAGAAAAAAAACCAGACGACGCAGACTCCCCCGCTCTACCAGGTAAGGCTAAAAAGATTAAACCCTTGAGCAAGCGCGGCCACCAGCTTATTAATACAGGGCTATTAATCGCAGAAAACCCTCCCACCGATAAAGACAAAACCTATATGCACTCAATCATGTGCCAGATAGGTTTGCCTCGATCTAAAGTTGATGGGACAGAATTTGAAAGAACCAGCGGTAATGCCGGAATCTATATTCATGCCGGTAAAATATGGGACGGTAAAAAATTTGTTCAGCAGCCTATCCCCTATGGCCCTATGCCACGCCTGGTCATGGCCTACCTCAATACTCAGGCTCTTAGAACGAAAAGCCCCATAATCGATGTTGGCGATAGTTCAAGTCAGTTCATGAAGCAGCTGGGCTATAAAGTGACAGGTGGTAAAAATGGGACGATACCGTCCTTCAGGCGTCAGGTCATGGCCTTGTCCGCGTGTAGCATGACGTTAGGATTTACCACCGCGAACAGCGCTATTACTTACGATGGGAAGCCAATTGCAAAATTTGAGGCATGGTTATCTGATAGTGATGGCCAGAAAGCCCTCTGGCCAGGTGAAATAACGTTCAGCCAAGAGTATTTCACTACCCTGTGTGATCACGCCGTACCGCTCGACCTGCGCGCACTAAACGAGCTGTCAGGCAGCGCACTAGCAATGGATACTTACGCCATGCTGGCCGACAGGCTTCACCGCATTAATGGCAGCCATCTATTTTTGAGGTGGGCCAATCTAAGGGCTCAATTTGGGCAAGAGTACAAAGGTAAGGACGGCGCTAAAACTTTCAAAGATAGCTTTCTACTAGCGTTAAAAAAGGTGCAGGCTGTCTACCCCCAGGCAGACGTAAAGCATGTGAGAGGCGGCGTCCTCATGAAAGCCAGTCCACCCCCCATACCCCCTAAGCAGCTAAAGGGATGAAAAGCCGGCCTTCGGGCCGGTTTTTTTTGCCTCAAGCAGCTACGCATAATCACCCCCCTTTTCTGCTTTTAATTTATAAAAAACAAATTCTTACAAACAATAAGGAAATGCTATTCTAATTCCTGCAGATAAGCGGGTAAAAAAAGTTATCCACGCATAATCACCCCCCCTTGCTACGCATAATCACCCCCCTTTTGCTACGCATAATCACCCCCCTTTTGGCACGCATAATCACCCCCCCTTGCTACGCATAATCACCCCCCCCCTAACCCTATAGTTTTTGCCTTTAGGTTTTCCTGTAGTTTTTCCTATAAATTTATACCTATAGCTACCCCCGTAAGGGTGTGAATAATGAGCTATTCTCACCGCTCACCAAAATGCGGAGAAGGGGAAAATTTAGAGTAAGAAAAACGAAAAAACCCCAGAGCAAAGCCCTGGGGTTAATTCGTGTATCGTTCAGTCGGCAAACCTACTGGATACAGACGGTAGAAGTTAACGCAAGAGTCGATAAACACTGCCCTAACTGTTAATTATATTACGACAGCAGAAAAACAAGGGCAAGGCAGCATGCGACCCGAAACAGCTATCAGGGTGATTTTCTCGAAAGCAGACCCCTATACAAAGCAGACCAAAACACTCTCTTATGCAGAATTTGACGTGCAGGGGCTCGGCATTGAATGGATTGAAGGGCAGGATGTGCGAAATTCACCACCTGTACGCTTACCAAGCCCAATAGAACCAGGCGCGTTAATTGACCTCTATGTAGCCTTTAGCGGCGCTGTCGTAGCATCTGAGAGCGAGAAAGGACTAACCTCGCTGTTTGATACTCCTGTCGTTATTGTTACGGATCTTATGACTGTTCAACTTCTCAAAACATAACCCCATGTTGATCATGAAGGTGGTGCGGCGCGGTTTGGTGCGGTAGCGGCGGTCGAAGATCGAGGAGCCGGTGCCTGGTTGCTATCGCGGTGTGTCATGCACTCGCTTCGCTCGCCAGCATCCCATTTTGGTCAACAGCGGCCACTGGTTGCGACTACCCATATCCCTACATGCGCGAGGCACGTGTCATTGGGGAGCTACCTTTAGCAGCTCGACGCACTGCACTAGATGCAGCAATTACCACAGTTGGTAATGAGTGTGGGCTGACGGCCAGCAAGCCGCTTAGCTTTGGCTTGCCTGTATTTGAGGCATTTGGATTGAATCGTCGTGAAGCCAGCCGCCACGCTCATTCTAAGCTGCTACTGACACAAGGCTCAGATTTGAGCCTTGAATACGCCAACTGATAGGAAACCACGATGGCCATTAACGAGAATATCGAAAATTACCAAGCCGGTGCTGTAACAGCATTGTCCTATATGGCTGACGGAGGCGCGCCAAAGTGGCTGGTAATGGGGGTCGCTGAAACTATGGATTTGTCATTTGATGATATAGACGAATCTGACCGCGAAAGGCTGGTTCAAGCCTACGGTGAAATCTAAAGGGAAAAGCCCATGATTCTCGCTTACTTATTGATAGCGCTCGGCATGGTGACGTTTGGTAATTCATTAGTGGTCAAAATGGGGTGGGGTGTCGCCATTGGGGCTGTTATATCAGGCGCTCTTTCAGCACTAATGCACATTTGGTAGATAAATAGGAAAACATTATATGAGTGGGTTCTCAGCAGAATACTTGGCAGAGGTCGAAGCGGGCATGAAATTGGTGACAGAAACCCGAGAGCGCCTTGAGGGCGTTGAGCAATTGCTGGATCAAAAGCCTACGGCAGATACGATTAAAGCAATGCTTAAACAACTCGGTTTGTGTGCTGAGTATGTAACAGAGTGTGAGGGATTCGGGGCAATCATGCCACATGACTCCGACGAGCTGCGTGAAAAGTATATGACGCTAGCTCAGCAGGCTGCGGGCTGGGTTGAGCTTTAACTGATATAGGAAACGCCGATATGTGGAGAAACTGTACTGTACTGATAATAACCATCATGGCAAGTGTGCAGGCTAACGCTACAGCTTTCCCATGCACATTATGCGGTGGTGAGCGGGAGCTGGTTAGAGAGAAAATACACTGTGAACAAGGTTATTACCGCGTGAATTTTAGAACGCAAACGATGATATATAGCTTGCCTCTTTGGCAGGATGAAATGCCTATTGAATGTGTGGAGGGAGAACTGCCGAATGAAAAGGCGGTTTCGGCGGCTATGGAAGCGATAAAACAACACTTTCCGGGCGAATAGTAAGCGTCCTGGTTTATATAGGAATAGCACCGTACCTGCTAAAAGTTCGTGCGCACGAAATCCCCCCGAGCGGGAACAGTAAAAATAGGAAAAGTGACTGCAATGAAAAGCGATGATCCAAAAGACTTCACGTTAGAGGCTGGACGCTTGCTGTGTTTTGTCGGTCGAGTAGCAATAGCCATTCGTATGAACAGCCCATACAACGGACTCTATAATGTTGACGATCCCAGCCATGCCGCAGATGTTATGTGGCTCGCCGACTGCTTGCATGAATATGAGCGCTTGGGCGCTGCACTCCAAGAGTCGAATCTGCCAGCTATCGAAGAAGCGTGTAATGAGCTTCTGCACAGCTACAAAGATTATGAGCGCACTGATACTCACTACAAGTCACAACCAGCCCCCACATTCGAGCGACAAAGCCTCTTTACGCTTAGCGAGGGCTGCGAGATTTTAACTGCAATCCGTGACAAGGCCCGCGTCGCCATCAGCGAGAATAACTGTTAAAGAAAAGGAGAAAAATATGACTGCAAGCATAATAGCGGGAACAGGGGTTGCTCTAGCCGGACTTATGTCGATGTTTGTTTTGCTCAATCTAATAGAAAAATGTTCCAACAAGAAAATAAAGAACCCGCTTTAGCGGGTTCTTTATTGATAATAAATCTATTAAATTGCATTGCAATTAAGATTTATTTTTGAGATACTAGCTGTGTCGGGAGGCCGACACTGGAACAACACGGCGGCAACCGTGCCAGTCAGTCACTTTAACGGTAGGAGTTCAGACCATGCCCCATTACGTAGTCAGTGCTTGTGACAACATGATTAAGCGTTCTGACAAGACGGATTTTTTCAAACTGGCGGAAGTCGTTTCAAGCCACACAAGCCTTGAAACGGCACGCAGTAGAAAGGACAAACTAAACAAGCAATCCTCTTCGCTGAACGGTTTTACGATCATTGAAACCCCCCTCAAGCTGATCAAGGGAGAAGCCTACCCCGAAGAGCTGGCGTTGGCCCAAGAACAGGAGCGCGAGCTAGAGGCTATTAACCTGCTTAGTGCGTTGTGGGAGAGCGGCTTGCAAGTCAGCAATCAATTGTTGCAGCGCTATTCCAGCCAATTAGCAGCCCTAGAACTGACCTACGAAGACCTAGTGGAAAAGTGACCGCAATGAAAAACGATAATAACGATGTTTTCAAACGTGCCGCCGAGGCATCCGCTAAGCGCTATCCACCCCTGATTCAGGTAGCGTATCAAGATTTGACCAAGCTGAAGCGCATTTATCCAAAAGCAGACACATCACAGCTAGCAGCTCAAGAGAGTGATGCAGAAGCGGTCAAAGCTAATTGCCAGGTAAAAATCCAGCTAGGCACCAAAGACCCGAACCAATAGGAAAAGCCCCTAATGAGTAAATCACTGGTCGGATATGCCCGAGTCTCTACCGCAGGTCAGAATATCGAACCGCAGTTTGAGGCACTACGCGATGCCGGTTGTACATCAATATTCTCTGACACAGCCGGAGAATCAGAATCAGAGTGGCCCCAGCTTGATGCCGCCCTGCTTTCATTGAATGCAGGTGACACCCTAGTCGTTGTTAGCCTTGACCGACTTGGCCGCACTGAGGGAAGGCTTCTGCATATCAGCTCTACGGTAGAACAATGCGGGGGTTATATCGAGAGCTTAAAAGAGGGGACGGTAAGCCCTGCACAGCTACGCATCTACCTCCGTTTGCAATACTAAAACCATAGGAAAAGAGGTGTAGTCATGGCTAAGTTATTGGAACATGAAGCGGTAAAAGTCGAGGCAGCACAGGCAGCGCTACAAGCGAAACTGCCAGGTATTGATAGCCCATCCTATGTTGCTTTTGTGGTGTGGCTTCCTGCTTCTGATGAATTTCTTCACAAGCATGACAAAAACAATGATGCGACTGTCTACCAATGGGTCAAGGGTATACCTGCTGCTGCAAAATGGTTTCCCAGGTTAAAAAGAGCAAAAGCGATAGCAGCCGAAAAAGAAGGTGCTGTGGTGGCCGTACTCCTTGAAACGGAAAAACAGTACATGGCCATGGAATTAGAAAATAGTTAAAGGAAAGGCCGCAGGCTCAACAGGGCTTTAAGATAGTTGATTAAAACTTAAATGGAGAAAGGAAATGCGAACCAAACTTTTAGGAATGCTTCTGCTGCTGGCCTTGATCGGTGTGATTTTCGGAGTAGGAACCTACCTGGCTGCCAATGGTACGTTCGAGCAGCGTTGGGTGTGGGTAGGTGTAGGTATGATTTCTTTAGTAATTCTGTGCGCTACAGCTTGTCGTAGCGTGTTCAGTTCACGCCGCAATTGATTAAGGAGAATACCATGGGTTTTGGCGTCCATTCCTGGCACTCGGGGATTGGTGAGTTTCTAAATTTGTTATTATTTATAGGGATTCCGCTAATATTAGGTATTTTAATTTATAGGCCAATTAATGCTTGGATTAAAGAAAGACGCAAGAAAAACTCACATTGAAACTGAAAGCATAAATTAATAGGAAAATCCGATATGAAGATGCTCAGCGCTACGTTATGTGCTGCCGTGACCCTAATTCCCCCATGGGCTATCGCACAGGAGAGCGCTGATGCGATTAGTGTTATCACTGTGAATAGCTTGCGAATACAAGGTCAGCCCGTTGTTTTAAAAGAGGAAGCTAGCGACTGTTTATTTTTTGGAGATCTTGCCCATACCGGTAACGTGCATATCCAAATCAAAGTGTGTAAAAAAGATGACGGAACACTGCTTTCTGCATATTACCCAGCGATAGCGGAGGTAGAAACGCTGCCAGTGATAGAGGGAATTCGTTTATCTCTACGTGAAGATTGGACGACTCCTCGTAATTAGGAGTGATTCCAGTGACTACCAACGCAAAACGCCCCACCGTCATTAAGCAGTGGGGCGTTTCGTTCTCACCAAGCTACCTACTCGGTAGCTTCAACACCATCCCCGCTTGCGTGGGAAACATCTTCATCATGCAGCACAAAGGTGCCTTGCCGAACCCCCCTTTCTGATAAAAATCTAAACAATCGTCGTGGATCTGCCCAGGTTCTTAGCTCTCCTTGCTGTGTCGATAGCGTGTATTCTTCAAGTTTTCGGCTTAATGGCTCTGCTGCTTTAAACGTGAAATACCACTGTCTGTCTGAACGTCTAATGACTTCTATATCAGCAGCTTCTCGGTTTTCGAATGCAACATCTACGCTGTGCTGTTGTATTTTTTTCATTACAGGGCTCGTGGGGCAAGGGGGCACGCATTGTAGCGACACCGAACATTTACTGAAATGCCCCCCCTCTCCTAGCTTATAGCGCTTCCCCTGAGCGAGAGAAGTAGTAAATGGGCCCCATTGGCTCGCCATCCACCAATATCGATACGTAGTAGTCTGTTCGTGTGCATCCCCATGGTTCCGCGCCTCTTTCGTCGCTATGGTGGATACACGGTTGCCCTCTTACATGGCGAGCGGGCAAAGTATCATATCTGGCGCAAGTTGGTTCGTTATAGACGTCTACGTAAGAGGCGCACTGATAAGCTCGCGGTATATAAGCTGCTACGCCCGACGCTCCCTTTACGTTGCTGGGAGTTCCCCGCCCTTCTAACATGCAGTCTGACAACGGTGGTAGAGGCGATTTTCCATCCTTCACTCTATCTAGCATCGCTCGATGCGGTGGGGAGCACTCTGAGGGAGCAAAACCACCTGGTGCGCAAATCCAAATAGCGCATTCTTCTTCTGATGCAGCGTAGGCATTCTGTGATAGCAGTGAGATAGTTCCGATCACCGCAGCGGCCAGGGTATATCGCATAAGACATTCCTCATTAGGATGAATTTTTGATCAAACTTGCAACTTTAAATCATTATTAAGCCAAGTTTGAATCTAGTCAAGAATAGTGGAAAAGCCAATGACGCGATTGAATATACAAAAAATGTCTACAGAGCAGCTGACCGAACTGATGCAAAGAATTAATGCCGAGTTGGAGCATAGAGCGCTTGAAGCTGAGCCAAAGAGCGCGTTAGACGCCGATAATGACGCCGATAATGCTGACGTTACCGGCGGGGTGGCTTATAGAAACCCAGACGATCCCTGGCAAGTTTGGCGGCCTGGGCGGGGCAGGCGACCCAATTGGGTGAATGAGTGGCTAGAAAGCGGTAGGAAGCTTGAAGAGCTTGAGGATGGAGACGCTAAGTGAAATCGTGTCGTAATTTGAGCCTGCCACCGCTACCGCGCTTGCTGGACGACGCCCCAGGGCCAAGGTCAACCC
>NZ_JABUZD010000144.1:2019-2760 GCF_014897875.1 Halomonas sp. 3A7M | reverse complement strand
GGCGAGCCTGACGGGCGCGATCGCAGCACCAAGGCTGCGCGCCGTGATGTCGCCGAGCGAAAGCAGTTCGAGTTTCGTCGCCACCAGCATCGCACAGATGAAACCGGCAAGAAGCGTGGGAAACAATATCTGCACCGTGGACCAGTTGGCCCCGTAAAGTCCGCCGATGAGCCACACCATCGGATTGTCGGTAAAGCGGGTCTGCATGACCAGTATCTGCACGAATGCGCCGCAAAGGGCGGAAACGGAAATGCCGATCAGGATGAGAAAGGTCGGTGTCAGCCTCGTGCGCCATGCAAGGATATAGACGGTGGCCGCCGCAAGCATTCCACCGGCAAGTGCCGCCATGCCGATGCCCGTCGCGCTTGCTGCGGGAAACAGCGCCACCATGAGAAGAATGCCTGCCGTCGCCCCGCCATTGACCCCGACAATCGACGAATCCGCCAGAGGATTGCGCAATGCTGCCTGAAAAAGCGCGCCGGCAAGGGCGAAACCCGCACCGGCAAGACAGGCTGCGAGAATACGCGGGCCACGCATGTCCCAGACGATCTTCTGCATGAGCGGCGCAGCCTTGCCGGAGAGTGCCTGCATGACCTGCATTCCCGACAGCGGCAGACCGCCGACGAACATGAGACCCGCAAGCAGCGTGAGGCCGATGAGGAGCAGAAGGGCCAAAAGCAGGATCGTGGGGGAAACATGTCCGGCTCGGCCGAAATCGAGCGATGAAGCCGCATTCATCTG
>NZ_JABUZD010000144.1:0-1960 GCF_014897875.1 Halomonas sp. 3A7M | reverse complement strand
GGACGAGCCACAGAAGCCATGGCGCACCGAGGGCTGCCGTAATGGCCCCCACGGGCGGTGCGCTGGTCAGGCTTCCAAGCATGTAGGTGATGCTGTCGGCGGCAAGCAACAGGCTGCTGCCCCAGAGTGCCGCGGCCGGTATCAGCGCGGCATGCCGTCTGACCCCCGCAAGCTTGACCAGATGCGGCGCGACAAGACCGACGAAGCCGATGGGACCGGTGGCGGCGACGGAAGCGCCCGTCAGCACCAGCACGACGATCAGGGTCGCGGTGACGAGCAATGCGTGTTTCTGTCCGAGGCTTCTGGCCGTATCCTCGCCGAGCCGGGCAATATCATATGCGCGCGACAGCGTGAAAGCCGCAATGAGGCAGAGGACGATCCATGGCCAGACGAGTTGCACATTGCTCCAGCCGTTCTGCCGCAGCGAACCCGCACTCCAGGTAATGAGAAACCGCGCCTCGCTCTCGTAGAGCAGCAGCAGCGCGCCGGTTATGCTTGAAATCGTCATGGCGACGATCAGTCCAGCAAGAAGAATGCGCAGCGGCGTGGCGCGAAACCCGCCCGCCAGCAGATAGACCATCAGCACGGCAACCAGACCGCCGCAGACCGCGACGGCGATGGGCATGAAAACGATCAGGGCCGGTGCGAATATGGTGGCCAGCGCAATGAAGAAAAAACTTCCCGCGCTGATGCCGAGAATGCCCGGCGACACCATCGGATTGCGCAGGATGCTCTGCATGAGCGCGCCGGAGACGGCGAAGGCGCTGCCCGCAAGCACCCCTATGGTGGCGCGCGGCAGGCGAAAGCCGCTGACGACGTCGCGCAGCAGATCGTCATTATACGCAAAGGAGCGGATGATGTCGCCAACCCCGATCCGGGCCTCGCCCTGCGCCATATTGAGCGCGAAAGCGGCGACGAGCGCCATGACGCCCGCCCCGATCATGCCCAGTTCGCGCAAGCATTGCCGCGGCACGCTCACGTCAGAAGCGCCTTGCGGACATCGCGCAGAAACAGCCGCGCGCTCAGCGGGCCGTTGTGGATCAGCCGGTAGGGAATGGGCTGAAAGCGGTTCTCGCGCACGAAACGCAGATTGCGCCACACCGGCGTCGCCATGAGATTGGCCACACCCTTCTCATTGAAGGGCATGTAGAGAAAATCGGCATCCTGCAAGGCGATCAGCGTTTCGGCGGTGGTGACGTTGAAGCCTTTTTCGAGATAGCGGTCGTCATCATAGGCATAGGCGAAGCCGCAACGCTGCAAAAGCTGCGCCGGCAGCGCATTGCGATTGAAGAGCATGATTTCGGCCCCTGTGACGCCGGCATTGACATTGCCCAGCACGACAGGACGCTTGTCCAGCCCTTTCGCGACGACACTTTGCTTCATTTCCGCAAGCGTTTCATCGAGAGACGCGAGGAAATCGCCGCATTCCGCTTCCCGTCCCGTCAGACGCGCGACGGCACGCAGCGTCTCGACCATATTCGCCATCTGGTCGGGTTTTCCGGCTGGAGAGGAAAGGAATGCCGCCACCGGCGCGATTTCGCCAAGCAGGGTGCGACTTTTCTGGATGCTGTTGGCGCTGCCGAGGATCAGATCCGGCTCAAGCGCCATGATGAATTCGATATTGGGTGCGGAAGACAGACCGAGATCGGTCACCTCGTCCGAAAGCCGGGGCTCGGCATCGCCGGTGAAGCGGCGATAATTGGCGGGGCCCGTCATTCCGACCGGTTGCAGGCCCAGCGCCAGAAGAAATTCCGCACTCTCCTGGTCAAGCGCCACCACCCGCCGCGCCGGCTGCGCCAGGCATGTTTCACCCAGTTCGCTCACCGCACAGACGCGCGCCGCAAAAGCCCCTTGCGTGGATGCGGCGAAGGCGGCGAAGGCGGCAAGCCCGCAAGCGAAGCTTCTTCTCGACATCATCATCAGATTTTGCGCGGGATACCCGGTACTTCTAGTGCCGGGA
>NZ_JABUZD010000145.1:0-64410 GCF_014897875.1 Halomonas sp. 3A7M | reverse complement strand
GAACAGGGTATCAGAGGGTGCGACACTCATCCTGACACTGGGGGGTGTTGGCGGGTTGCCAGTTGCAGGAAGAACTCATTCAGTGTCCGGGCCTGGCCTATGAACTGGCAGCTAATCGTTCACTGGAAACATTGGACGACGGCGTTCTGGAACCGGGTAATCGCCTTGGAATAGTGCCTTTCGATGGTGAGCGTAATGATGATGAAGCCGTACGAACCTATCTTTCGGCCGCCTATGATCGTTACATTCCCCAAATGCTGGCCATTGGCCTTGGCGCGAATACCATGAGCTTTACGGCGTTTCACAACGCCTTTCATACCCTGGAAAGCGGCGGCGTGGATTTTTCCGAGCGCATGGAAAAGACCTACGAGCTGCTCAAACAGGATCGAAAAACTCTGGGCTTGAAGACCCGTTATCACAATGAGTTGCCAGAAAGCCTGTCTCTGTGTGAAACCATCAATCGCGACGTTATTGTGTGCGACAACGTTAGGACCAACTGGGTTTTTGTCCGGGCGGATTAATAGTCCCTGAGCAGTTCTATAACGTTGTGGAGATTTCGATGAACGGTTTGCCTTACACCATCCGGTAGCGCCGTTCCGGCCTGCCAATGCTGCCATAGCTGACTTCGGCCACTAGCGTGCCGGTGCCGGTCATGTATTCCAGGTAGCGTCTTGCGGTAGTGCGCGATGCACCCATGGCGGCGCCCACTTCCTCTGCACTCCAGGGCTTGCCGTCGGCAATTAACTCCCGGATCTTGTCCAGAGTAATGACATCAATGCCCTTTGGCAGCCGGTGATGGCTGTCGTTGGCTGTGTCGCCAGCGCTGCGTGGGAGCGTAAGCGTTCATTCCACGACGTAGTTGACCTACTTCACGTCACGGAGAGGCCTTAATAACTCCGGCGAGACCTTGTACTGTTTCCTGCCATCCTCACCCAGCACGATCACACTCTTGCGATTGATTTTGGTGACGATCCCCAACACCGGTCCTTCCCGGCCTTCGAAGGTCACTTTCAGGCCAACCCGCAATTGACTCAAGGCATGCAGGGTTTCTTGTTCTTGCAGTTCATCAATTCGCTGGCAGATGGTCTGGTTCAGTTCCAGCAACTGGTCGATGGTCATGTCCTCAATGCGCACGGACGTTGGCCTCCGGCTGTTTGTTCTGTCGGTCAGGGTGGCGTGGGTCGATCAGCGCCCGTAGCGGATTGTCGGCGAACCGGGTTTTCCAGAGTCGGGGCGTCAGGTCGCTGACTTCACGGGCCGGGTGCTGGCTGATACGTTGCAGCACGTCCACCAGATACGTGTACGGGGTAATATCGTGCAGCTTGCAGGTGCTGATCAGGCTCTGGATGACGCCCAGGTGTTCCGCGCCCAGTTCGGTCCAGCAGAACATCCAGTTTTTCTTGCCCATTGGAATGGGGCGTAGTGCCCGTTCCAGGTGGTTGGTGTCTGGCTGCACATCCGGGTCTTCCAGGAACACGGTCAGGCTCGCTTCACGGCTGAGCACGTAGTTCAGGGCTTTGGTCAGCGAATCGCTGGGCACGAGGCCGCCTTGCGCCAACTGATCCCGGCACCACTGGAAGAAGTCGCTGACCACCGGTTTCGAGTGATCCAACCGGTACTGGCGTTTCTTCTCGCCAGTCAGCCCCTGGGTTTTGATGGCCTCTTCATTCCGGTACACCGTGGCGATCTGTTGCAGCGCGTCGGTGACTATCTCCGGATGATCCTTCTGCGCCTCGATAAAGTAACGGCGACTGTGCACCCAGCATTGGGCATGGGTGACGTTTTCCTGGGCGGCGGCATAACGGGCATAGGCCGCGTAGCCGTCACTGATCAGGGTGCCGCTGAACGATTCGCTGAGTACTTCTTCGATATGGGCACGCCCACGGCTGTTAGAGTAAGTGAACACCACCTCGTCGGCATCGCCATACAGCGGCCAGAACCAGCCGGATTTCATCTTGCCCTTTTGGGGGCCGGCCCGGCCCTGATGACCGGCCTTGATGGGCGTTTCGTCCATGGCCAGTACCCGACTGCGCAGTACGTTGTCGGTCGGTGAGGGCGCGGAGAAGGTCTGGCATAAGCTATCCGGTCAGCATGACGACGACAAACCAGCGGTAGAGAAGGGGCCGGAAGCCGAGAAAAAGATTGTGAGTGGTGCCGTTCGCACCGACCTGATTCTGTCTGCTGAAATCATGGTGATCGCGCTGGCCACGGTTTCTCATCAGGGATTCTGGTCACAGATGGCGAGCCTGGTGGTGGTGGCGTTTGTTATCACGCTGCTGGTGTATGGCGTGGTGGCGCTGTTGGTCAAGATGGATGATATCGGCCTGAAACTTGCCCAGCGGAGTAATTCGGCAATTCAGGCCCTGGGCCGCAGTCTGGTGACTGCCATGCCCAAGGTGCTAGCGACCATCTCGGTGGTGGGTACTGTCGCCATGCTCTGGGTAGGTGGGCATATTCTGATGGCCAACCTGGGTGCCGATGGCACGGGGTGGTTCAACGCGCCCTATGCGTGGGTACACCATGTGGAGCATGATATTGCCGAGGCAACCGGTGCTTTGGGTGGCTTGCTGGGCTGGAGTTTCAATACGCTGTGTTCTGCGGTGATTGGCTTGCTGGTGGGCTCAGTAGTTGTGGGGGCGTTGCACCTACTTCCCAGTAAGAAGGCGCAAAATGCCTGACATCTTTAAGGATTAGATATTTTGTTAACTCAAAGTACACCCTATTAAAATTTTTCAAAGAGCGCAGGGCTGACTCTTTAGTAAAGTGCTAATTTTTAAACTACAAGTGCACATAGAAAAGCTCTACTCAAGAGAGTGCTTGTCGCCAAGAAGGGTATCTTCGCGCTCAAAGGCGGCACGGCAATAAACCTGTTAAATCATATCCCTTTCCAAAATGATCCTTGAGCCGAATAAAAAGCCTATTCGGCTCAATTTATGATCCGAAGATATCATTTTAAGTCGCCGTCCTCTTTTAACGCCGCCCGGACGAAAGCGCTGGGAGATTGGCCGAGCACCTTGCGAAACATGCTGGAGAAAGCGGCTGGGCTGTCGTAGCCGAGCTCCAGCGCGGTTTGGGTAACGGAACTGCCGGAGAGCAGCCGGGGAATAGCCGCCATCAGGCAGGCCTGTTGGCGCCATATGCCAAAGGAGAGCCCGGTCTGCTGACGGAACAGGCGATTGAAGGTGCGCTGACTGCAGTGCAACTGCTGAGCCCATTCATCAGGCAGCGTGTGAATGTTTGGCTGGCCGAGAAACGCTCTGCACAGGCTGGCGAGTGGAAGGTCTTGGGGCAGGGGCGCAAACAGCGGCAGGGCTTGAGCCTGTTCCAGTTCGTATAGAAGTAGTTGCGCCAGGGCACCATCGCGGCCGTTTTCGTCATAGCGCGCGGGAATGTGGGCGGAAGCCAGTAGTAGGTGGTGCAGGAGAGGCGTCACGACCAGCACCTCACAGCTGGGCGAAGCGCGTGGCGCGACGTGGGGCTCGATATACAGGCTTCGGGTGCTCACTCCATTCATGCGCACCTGATGGCGCTTACCCGCAGGCAGCCAGACTCCGCTATAAGGCGGCACCATCCAGGTGCCGTCATCCGTATTGACTTCCATCACGCCGCTCATGCCATAGAGAAACTGGGCACGCCGATGGGTATGAAAATCGAGGAGGGTGCCGGGGCGGTAGTCAGTGCCGATGGCCACGATGGGCCGTGCTACATGATCCACATCTGACAGAGGTGTATTGAGCATTAGCGTGAACCTGGCTGAAACGCATTGATAGTTGTCCGAATGACGAATGTCGGCCAATCCTCGCCAGCATATAGTGCCTGCTGTTTTGTTTCATCAGGAGAGTGTCGGTGTATAGCGTATTGCTTGTTTGTGGTGGAGTGGCGGGAATAACCACCGTGTTGTTCGGTTTCGGCGGTGGGTTTGTGGTGGTTCCTTTGCTATATACCCTGCTGATTGCCGTCCATGGGCTGGATAGTGGCATCGGTCAGGCGGCTATGCATATCGCGGTGGCTACCTCGACGGCGTTGATGGTATTTGCTGCTTCGCTGTCCACATGGCGCCACCATCAACGGCAGACCGTGCAGTGGCACCTAGTGCGTCCGCTGGTCGGTTATATCGCCATGGGGGCTGTGCTGGGCGCGGCGGCGGCCGTTTCGTTAAGTGGCGAGTGGGTGCGCTGGGCATTTATCGGCTATTTGGGGCTTACGATTATGGATGCCGTTCTGCGGCCCGGTTTTCTGCATCAGGCGGAGAGCGACGTGCATCCTATGGGGCGTGGGGTAACGGCGATGACGGGGATATTGATTGGTGCGGTGGCCGCCTTGTTAGGTGTTGGCGGCAGTGTGATGACCGTACCGCTTATGCGCCGTAGAGGCGCGAGTATGACGGCAGCCACCGCCATGGCCAATCCGCTATCTCTGCCCATGGCGGTGAGTGGCACCGCGACGTATGTGTTGCTGTCTTCAAATCACCCAGCGCTGGGGGACTGGTATGCCGGTTATGTGGATCTGCGCGCCTTGCTGGTACTTGCCGTGGGCTCATGGCTCGGTATTCGACTGGCGTCGACCTGGATCGGGCGCATTCCTGATCGTCTTCATGCCAGGGTATACCTGCTACTGCTGACCATGGTGCTGGTGGTGATGGTTTTTGTGCGTTGAAGCGTCTAATTGCTTGGCAGAATTATGGCGATATTTTACTGTATAAATGAACAGTTTTTGTGATAGGGTTTACTTAATCTCTGATTGCGGGCGCGCTTGAATCTCTCTTTTAGTATGGAAAGGTGACTACTGCCGTATTGAGTGCTGCTTGCTTGGGAGGTGTTTGTTTTAAAGACATAAAGCGTTTGATGTAAACCAGGGAGGCAGCACTCATGAATGATCAGCAAATACAGATATTCACCGGTGAAGATGGGCAATCACACCTTGAGGTAACGCTGGAGCAAGAGACCGTTTGGTTAAGTCAGGCGCAGATGGCTGAACTGTTTAACACCAAGCGCCCTGCAATCACCAAACATTTAAGTAATATTTATAAGAGTGGAGAGCTGAGTGAAGACAGCACATGTTCCATTTTGGAACATGTGGCTGAGCATGGGCAGCGATACCGGACTAAACACTACAACCTTGATGCTATTATTTCCGTTGGGTATCGGGTCAGTTCCAAGCGTGCCACCCAGTTTCGTAGATGGGCCACTCAGGTTCTTAAAGACCATTTGGTTCAAGGTTACACGCTAAACTAACGTCGCCACCCGCGCCGCGCACCTGCTTTACTTTGTGATCAAGAATCACCCTCTGGCCGATGGCAACAAACGCTGCGGCTCGTTTTTATTCTTTGGTACCTGCGCCGCAACGCCGCGTTGCTGGCAAAGCTCCCTCCGCCGATGACTGCAGGGCTTTGACTATTAAGTCTTTTCTATTCCATCCACTAGAAAAACGCGATAGTCGGCACCTTGGAAACGGTGTTTGCGGGCTTCCTGATAGGCGGGGCTTTCGTACCAGGCGCGGGCGGCGGCCATATCGGGGAAGCGTAGAATCACCGCACCTTCCATGGCGCTTCCTTCTAGTACTTCAAAATCACCATAAAAGGCGAGCGGTTGTGGGTCGTGGCCTTCGCGGGCGGCTTTGGCCTTTTCGCTGTAGCGCTTCATTTCTTCGTTGTCGTGAGTGTGCTCACAGGTTAGTACGATGTAGGCGGGCATTCGGCTCTCCTCGTTGGTATTAAATGTGCTATGCAATCATACCTGTTGTTGGTTGGGCGCTGTCCACTTACTCTCAAACCCCTGCTCTCAAAACCTTACTCTCGAACCCCTGCTCCTAAAGCCCCATTAGCAAGCCTCCAACCTATTCGATTGCCTTGATAGCAACTGTCGGTATCATATTGTGGGTGTTATCCATCATTACGCCTCTCTACCGTGAGCTTCTATGACCCAATCTAAAACGCCGTTCATTGTGGTGCTGAGTTTGGCATTGACCATGATGCTGGGCCCGTTTTCCATGGATACGTACCTGCCAGCTTTTCCGGTTATTGGCGAATCGCTGGGAGTTTCTCAGCAGGCGGTATCGCTGAGCGTTTCGGTGTATGTCTTCGCGATGGCGTTTGGTCAGTTAATCGGCGGTGCGCTTTCAGACCGCTTCGGGCGCCAGCGGGTGTTGATGAGCGGCCTGGCGATTTTTGCGTTCTCAAGCATTGTCATTGGTATGGCGGATTCCTTGAACACGCTACTCGGCGGGCGAGCCGTTCAGGCTCTTGGCGCTGGCTTTACTCTGGTATCTGTGCCGGCGTTGGTGCGCGACCGGGTGGCTGGCCGCGACGCCGCGAAGCTGTTCTCGATGATGGGCTTTATCATGGTGTTGGCGCCTGGCATTGCGCCGAGTGTAGGCAGCGCGATTCTGGCGCTGGGTTCCTGGCACTTTATCTTTTTTGCCTTGGCGGTATACGCGGTGCTGCTGGTGCCGTTGCTGGTGCGGGTGCTTTTTACCGGTACGGGTAAAGTGTCGCGGGCGAAAAGCCCTAAAATGAGCCTGCTGGCGCGCTACAAGCTGGTACTGTCGACAAAGCCAGCCCTGCCGTTCATCGTTTGGCAGGCTGCCTCGTTTTCGACTCTGATGATGTTCATCACCTATGCGTCATTTATCTATCAAGGGCATTTCGGCCAGTCGCCTTCAAGCTTTTCGATGCTGTTTGCGGCGAATATCGTCGCGATGCTTATCTTCAATATTCTCAATCGAGCGTTGCTTTCCAGGCTATCGTCACTGCGTATCCTGCAGCTGGCAACGGGCTGCCAGGGCGTTGGCATACTGTTGTTGGTGATGGCCGCCTTTATGGAGTGGCCGCTGTACGCCTTCTTGCCTGCCATGGTGCTAACTATTGGTGCGGTGGGGGCGATCTCGCCGAATATTCAGGCCTGCTTTTTGGAGTACTTTCCGACCAGTGGCGGGACGGCAGCAGCGCTTCTGGGCGCCGCTCAGTTCGGTGTGGCTGGGCTGCTGAGCGCACTGTCTGCCATGTTGCCGCATACGCTTGAAGCGGTCATCCTGGCCATGGCCGCCTGTGGCTCGGTGGCGTATCTGATGCTTGCCCGTTCTATCATCAAAGGACGGGCCGCTGTTGAGACGAGCTGAGCCAAACGGTACGCACTTGCCAAAAGCCTCGTGTTATCCAAAACATGGGGCTTTTTTATTTCATGAACATGTGTTGCTGGTGGTTTGTCAATATGATCAGATTTTAAAATAAATGATTATGATTGGCATTAGCACTATTGACTCCGTGCTACCCCCTTTGGATACTCTCCCGGCCTTTCAAAAGAAAACCACGAAGCGAGCAGGGTAGGTTTATGTATTTCAAGGGGTCTTCAACATGATTGATAGCCGTAGCACAGTCCGGCGCAACGCAAATTGGTTACGGTGGCAGCAGGCGACTACCGCCATTCTGTGCGGCACGACGCTGGTGACTATTCCCATGATCGGGAATGCGCAGGAGACAGGCGAAGGCGTTGACGATAATGAGGGCTATCGCCTTGCTCCTATTATCGTCAACGCCCAGGCCTACGCTGATGATGATGCCAACTCGATAGTGGCTCAGGAGCTATGGGTTGGCGGTAAGGTAGCTACCAGTATCCTTGATACCCCCGCCTCCGTGTCGGTTGTCACTGAGAAGGAGATCGAGCAGCGCAACGCTTCTACCACCGAGGAAGTGTTGCATTATACGCCAGGCGTTCTCACCGACTATTACGGCACCGATGACCGTAACGACTATTTTAAAATTCGCGGATTTCAGGCGACCACCTACCGTGATGGACTGACGCTAGGCTCAATGCGCGGTGTGCGTGAGGAACCCTATGCCTACGAGCGCGTTGAGGTGTTGCGTGGCGCCAACTCCACCCTGTTTGGCCCGGCGGATCCGGGCGGTTCGGTCAACTTCGTGAGCAAACGGCCACGCTTTGAGCGTTTTGGAGAGGGCTATCTCTCTTACGGTTCATTTGATGCAAAAGAGGCCGGTGTTGATGTGGGGGACACGCTGAACGCTGACGAGACAGTGGCCTACCGCTTTACCAGCACCATCCGGGACAGCGATCGCGAATACGATCACTCCAAAGATAACAATGGCTTCCTGATGGGAGGCCTGACCTGGGAGCCGACGGCGTACACCTCGGCAAGCGTTATCTTCGATTACCTGAAGCGTGACGACACCCCTAATAGCGGCGGTTATCCGCTTGATCGGGAGTACGACCGCAGCGAGTTCTTTGGCGAGCCCGGCTTTAACTATCATGACGTCGAGCGTACCAGTCTCACCGGGCAGTTCACTCATGATTTCAACAACGGGCTGACGCTGCGGGGGAATCTACGCTACAGCGACCTGACCGACGACTTCGGTTACGTTTATATCACCGACTCTGCGGCGCGCGTTGGCAGCGTGGTAGATCGCGACTACTTTGGTACCGACAACGAAGCCCAGGAGTTGATCGGCAACGCTATCCTGCAATATGACGCCCGCTTTGATCAGGTCGATAGCAGCACGCTCGTGGGTATCGAGTATCGTGACGCCTCAACCGAAGACCGTTCGTTTTACGGCGATGCGACCTCCATTGATATCGCAAATCCCGTCTTTAGCGGTGCCCCAAGTAGCCTGAACGTCTATAGCCGCAACAAGCAGGACTTCACCACCGAGTCGGTTTTCCTGACACAGAATTTGTCCTTCTATGACCGCTTCATCGTGACAGCGGGCGTGCGCAACGACTCAATGGATGTCTCAAGTACCAACATGGAGGGCGTTACCGATTCCGATGATTTCTCGGAGACCTCATTCCGTGGTGCTCTGACCTATCGAGTCACCGACGAAATTTCTACCTATGTCAGCATGGTGGAGTCGGTCGCACCGCCCACGATTGGCGTCGATCCCGAGCGGGGCGAGCAGTACGAAATTGGTGCGAAATATTCTCCCTTTGGTACGAATGCACTGTTTTCGGCGGCCATCTATGACCTGACCAGGGATGACGTCACCATCTCGGTTGTACAGGACAATGGCGTTATCGAGCGGGAAACTGTAGGTGAGTCCCGCGTACGGGGGCTTGATTTGGAAGCCAAGGCTGAGGTGACCGATAGCTTTAGCGTGGCCGGTGGTTACTCCTATATGGAGTCGGAAGTGGTACGCGACAGCAACGCCTCCAGAGAAGGTAACGAGTTCACTGCGGCACCTAAACATACGGCGTCACTGTGGGGCTACTATACCTTGCCACGCCAGGATATGAGTGTTGGCCTCGGCGCCCGTTATGTTGGCTCCTACTACTTTGATACTGCCAATACGTCAAAGAGCAGTGCAGCAACGCTCTTCGACGCGGCCTTCAGCTACCAGCTCACCAAAGACGCCGACCTAGCCGTTAATGTCAGCAACTTGCTCGACGAACAACACGTGGTTGGTTCAAGCACGGCTGATTACTATAATCCGGGGCGCGAAATCAGCGCGAAAGTGAGCTATCGCTGGTGATGTAATTCCGTCTATATTCCAGCAATCGCAAAATGCCCCGACTTGGTTCGGGGCGTTTTGGTATCGGGTCAGTCCCTGCGTGGCATAGAGTTCGAGCCTGCTTAGACGCACTCTGCCAATCAAGGCTTGGTATTATCGTGGGCAGGCTTTAATGCGATCTCTTAAATGACCCCTAATGTTAGAAAAGGCTGGCTGTAATGAATATTGATCTTTACCAGGTAGATGCGTTTGCCTCTAAACCGTTTGAAGGTAACCCTGCGGCGGTTTGCCCGCTGGAAACGTGGTTGGATGATGCGTTGTTGCAGGCAATCGCCATGGAGAACAACCTCTCTGAAACTGCCTTCTTTGTGCCGACCGAGTCTGGCTATCACCTACGCTGGTTTACCCCTTCGGTGGAAGTGGATTTATGTGGTCATGCCACGTTGGCGGCGGCGTGGGTGATCTTTAATGTGCTGGGCGATAGCGCTGAAACACTGCAGTTCGAGACCCGCAGTGGGCAGCTTTTAGTGCAGCGTGACAGTGACGAACTGGCGATGGATTTTCCTGCAAAGGTAGTCGAACCCTTGGCGATGGAAGCTGAGGTAAAGGCAGCGCTAGGGATTAATGAGATCGAAGAGCTGCTGATATCAGACGATATCGTGGTGGTGGTTAACGATGCTCAGTTGATTGAATCGCTAACGCCGGATATGCAGCAATTGAAGCACCTTCCTGGGCGCGGCATTGTCGTGACTGCGAAAGGCAGCGATGTAGACTTTGTCTCCCGTTGGTTCGGCCCCAAAGTCGGTGTGGAAGAAGACCCCGTTACTGGCTCGGCGCATACCTCGCTTGCGCCTTACTGGGCGAAAAAGCTGGGTAAACAGCAGCTTACTGCACGTCAGGGTGGTGCCCGCAAAGGTGCGCTGAGCTGCGAGATTGAAGGCAACCGCGTGATTATCAAAGGCCGCGTTGCGCCTTACTTGAAAGGGGTAATTACATTGCCCAATACACCGACAAACTGATCCACCACTGAAATGAAATAGTGGCGGTCAGTTTGCCATGACGCGACGGAGTAACGTGGTTTTAGCAATAGCTGCCGCTCACTATCAATTTGGTGAGCGGCTTCTGAAATGCTGATGGTCCTGAGTAAATCACTTCACATCATTACCTAAGGCTTTTAGTTGCTCGGGGCTGAGGGCGATGTCATCGTTTTTGTTTACTCCAATACCTTGCTCAATGATGCCCTGTGCAATCTGTTGGGCTTCTTCTAGCGAATGCATAACGAAGGTGCCGCACTGGTACTCATTTAGCTCGGGAATCTCGTCCATTCGATTTACCGCGAGTACATCGCGCATAGCAGCCAGCCAGGCATTGCCGACACGCTCTTCGCTCGGGCTTCCCAGCAGGCTCATATAAAACCCAGTACGGCAGCCCATCGGTGAAATATCAATAATTTCGACGTCTGCGCTGTTCAAATGATTGCGCATAAACCCCGCAAACAAGTGCTCAAGAGTGTGGATGCCTTTTTCACCCATCATGTCTTCATTTGGCTTATTAAAACGTAAGTCGAACACGGTGATGGTATCGCCGGAAGGTGAGTTCATGGTTTTGGCTACACGCACGGCTGGGGCATTCATGATGGTGTGGTCAACGGTGAAACTATCGAGAAGCGGCATGTTGCCTCCTGGCTGAGTCGCCTATAAGGGAACTTCTAAAAATTTGATGGGTTGCCCTTGGGGGCTACTCATCAGCGTTCCATCACGAACGACGGCTTGGCCGCGTATCACGGTCGCTATCGGCCAGCCGGTTACTGGCTTGTCGTGGTAAGGCGTCCAGCGACTGACGCTGGCGATCCATTCATTTGTGATGAGACGCTCGGTTTTAAGATCGACCAACGTAAGGTCGGCATCATAGCCTAGAGCAATGCGTCCTTTCCCTTCAATACCGAATAGCCGAGCTGGCCCAGCGCTGGTCAAGTCGGTGAGCCGCTGCAGGCTTAGGCGGCCTTTGTTGACATGATCGAGCATGATCGGCACTAGGGTTTGTACGCCGGTCATACCGCTGGGGGAGTTTGGGTAGGGTTTGTCTTTTTCATTTCGGGTGTGTGGGGCGTGATCGCTACCGATCACGTCGACCACACCGTCGCGAATGGCTTGCCAAAGAGCTTGTCGGTGGGCGTCATCGCGCACAGGTGGATTCATCTGCGCTAGGCTGCCCAGGCGTTGGTAACACTCTGGGGCACAGAGTGTTAGGTGGTGAGGGGTGACCTCGACGCTCACGCGGCGCTTGTGATGGGCGAGATAGGCCATCTCATCAGCGCTGGATACATGCAGTACGTGTAGCCGACGACCGATTTCACTGGCCATCTTCACAATGCGTTTGGTCGCCATCAGGGCGCTTTCAGGGTCGCGCCAGTGTGGGTGGTCGCACACATCGCGGCTGGCTTCGACCAGGGCGCGGCGAGCGCGTAGCCGCGCCTCATCTTCGGCATGCACGGCCATGCGCCGCTGGCCATGGCGTAGAATGCGCTGCAAAACGGTGTTGTCATCGGCCAGCAGGTCGCCGAAAGAGCTGCCCATAAAGACTTTCACACCCGCGCAGCCAGGTAGCCGTTCCAGTTCGGCCAAGCATTCGGCATTGACCGCCGAGCCGCCGATATAAAAGGCGTGGTCGCACCAGGAACGGCCTTGCGCAAGGGCGAGCTTGGCCAGCAAATCTTCTGGCGTAAGGGTGAGCGGCGTTGTATTGGGCATCTCGAAGACCCCGGTAACGCCGCCTAGCACGGCACCGCGTGTGCCAGCCTCTATGGTTTCCTTGTGGGTTTGGCCGGGCTCCCGGAAATGTACTTGGGTGTCGATAACGCCAGGCAGCACGTGGAGGCCCACGGCCTCAAGGGTGTTATCGGCTGTCCAGCTAGCGCGTAGCTCCCCTAATGCGACGATACGCCCGCCTAAGCAGGCGATATCGAGGCGTTCGATGCCTGCAGGCGTGACGACTTGTCCGTTGAGCACCAGTAGATCGGCGTGGCGGCGGGTGATCCGTACGCTTAGGTCGTCGGGAGTGGTCATGCGGTCGTCTCCACTGCGGGTGTTGGCGCGCGCAGGCGCTCCAGGCGGCTGGCTTGTTCGCGGCGCTGGGCATCAAGGTCGGGGGCACGGCTATGTTCTGCTAATAGCGTGATCGCCTCATCCACGGGCAGAGTCCCTAGGTCAGTGCCGTCACGATGGCGCAGGGTGACTTTACCCTCTGCCGCTTCGCGGCCGCCGACGATTAGCAAAAAGGGAATTCGCTGTAGGGTCTGTTCGCGGATTTTGTAGCCGATCTTTTCATTGCGTACATCGGCCTTGGCACGAATTTCCGCGCCGCACAGCGTTTCAGCTAAGGTGTTGGCATAATCTGCCTGTGGCTCGGTGATCGACATAACGACGGCTTGTTGCGGTGCCAGCCATGCGGGCAACTTGCCAGCATGGTGCTCGATAAGAATGCCGAGAAAGCGCTCTAATGAGCCGAAAAGTGCGCGGTGCAGCATCACTGGACGTTGGCGTTGGCCTTGCTCATCGACGTAGTCGAGCCCAAAACGCTCAGGTAGGTTCATATCCACCTGCAGAGTACCGCACTGCCAGTCGCGGCCGATGGCATCGCGCAGCACGAACTCTAGTTTGGGGCCGTAGAAAGCGCCTTCGCCAGGGTTGAGTTGGTAATCTAAACCCATCGTTTCCAGGGATGCGGTCAGCGCATTTTCAAGGCGATCCCACACCGCCTCGCTACCCATGCGGTTCTCTGGCCGAGTGGAGAGTTTCAGGCGCACATCTTCAAAGCCGAACTCGCGGTAAATATCGAGTACCAGCGCCACCACCTGGCGGCACTCGTCGTTCATTTGCTCGGGGGTGCAATAAATATGGGCATCATCTTGGGTGAAGTGGCGCACTCGCAGAAGGCCATGTAGCGCACCTGAGGGTTCGTAGCGATGCACCTTACCAAACTCTCCCATACGGATAGGTAGGTCACGATAGCTTTTTAGGCCATGGCGAAACAGCAGCACGCTGCCAGGGCAGTTCATGGGCTTGAGCGCTAGTGAGCGGCCATCCTCCGTCTGGGTGGTGAACATGTGCTCTTGGTAGTTCTGCCAGTGGCCAGAGGTCTCCCACAAACCGCGGTCCATCATATCGGGGGTGTTGACCTCGACATAGCCGCTGTTTTGCTGACGGCGGCGCATATAGGCGATCAGCGTCTGTAGTACTGTCCAGCCATCGGGATGCCAAAAAACGGCGCCTGGGGCTTCCTCTTGAAAGTGGAATAACCCTAGTTGGCGACCCAAGCGGCGATGGTCGCGCTTTTCGGCTTCTTCGAGGCGTTTAAGATGGGACTTAAGCGCTTTCCGGTCAGCCCAGGCGGTACCGTAAACGCGTTGCAACTGAGCGTTGCGCGCATCGCCTCGCCAGTAAGCACCGGAGAGCTTGGTCAGTCTGAAGTGCTTGAGGAAACGGGTGTTGGGGACGTGGGGGCCACGGCACATATCCACGTACTCCTGATGAAAGTAGAGCCCGAGGCTCTGTTCATCAGGCATTTCTTCGATCAGCCGCTGCTTGTAGCTCTCACCGCGCTCGCGGAAGATACCCAGGGCTTCGCCTCGTGGTACGCGTTGTTTGACGACATCGTACTCTTGGGCGATCAGCGCTTTCATGCGTGTTTCGATGGCGTCCATATCTTCTGGTGTGAAAGGGCGCTCATAGGCAATGTCGTAATAGAAGCCGTCATCTATGACTGGCCCAATCACCATCTCGGCGCTTGGGTAAAGCTGCTTAACGGCATGCCCGACTAAGTGGGCGCAGGAGTGGCGGATGATCTCCAGCCCTTCGTCGTCATTGGGAGTGATGACCTGCACCCGTGCATCACCTGTGATGGGGTCGCAGGCATCTACTAACTTACCGTTAACACGGCCAGCCATTGCCTGACGGGCCAGACCAGGGCCAATAGTGGCGGCAATCTCGGCGATACAGGTGGGGGGCGTTAGCGTCAGCTGGCGCTCATCCGGCAGGGTGATCGTAAGAGGCTCTCCGTTAGCGGTAAAGGGCGTGTCGGTCATGGCGTCGTTCTCGTATTGAATGATGTTATGAGCACAGGCAGGGACATTAGCGGTTGTTTCTATGTGAGGCGGTGTTGCGTGAGCTTGGCTGCCAGAAAGGGCTGTTAGGCGGTTTTGATGTCAATGGCTAAACGGTGCGGTAATAACCTCAACTGTTTCGTTGCGGATGGCGTTGTAGAAACAATTGGGCCGCCCGGTGTGGCAGGCTGGTCCGTGCTGATCAACCCGTAGCAGTATCGCGTCGCCGTCGCAGTCTAGCCGCGACTCGACCAGCCGCTGGCGATGGCCGGAACTCTCGCCCTTGCGCCACAGAGCCTGCCGCGAGCGTGACCAGTAGCACACTTGGCCGGTTGCTAGCGTTTCGAGTAACGCCTCGCGGCTCATCCAGGCCAGCATCAGGACCTCGCCGCTGTCGTGCTGCTGCGCGATGGCCGTGATCAAGCCGTCGGCGTTCCAAGGAATGGCGTCGATCACCGCTGCCAGCGGTCGGCGCTCGCCACGCTCGGCATTTTCTAGCTGCATCCAGATGTTCATCAGTGACTCGCATTGCATATTATTTATGTTATAACATAACATAATTGATGCCTTGAATAGCAAGGCTTGCTGGGAGCCCAGCGCGTTAATACGTAATCCAACTGCGGAGATGATGATGAAGACACGTGCAGCCATTGCCTGGGAACCCAATCGGCCACTAGAAATTGAAGAAATCGATCTGGAGGGCCCGAAAGAGGGCGAAGTCTTAGTCAGGATTGTCACCACCAGTCTGTGTCACACGGATATGTTTACGCTATCCGGCAAAGACCCCGAGGGCTTGTTTCCTTGTGTGCTGGGGCATGAGGGGGTGGGCATCGTCGAGGAGCTTGGGCGTGGGGTAACCTCGGTAAAACCCGGCGACCATGTGATTCCGCTCTATACACCGGAGGATCCCAACTGCCCCTATATTCGTTCGGGTAAGACCAATCTCTGCCAGACCATCCGCAAGACCCAGGGACAGGGGCTGATGCCGGATGGCACTAGCCGTTTCTCCTATAGAGGTAAAATGCTGCACCACTATATGGGCACTAGCACCTTCAGCGAGTACACGGTGCTGCCCGAAATCGCCGTAGCCAAGATCAGCCGTGAGGCCCCCCTGGCCAAGGCGAGTGTGATGGGGTGTGCGATACCCACCGGCATTGGAGCAGTAAGGAATACCGCCAAGGTCAAGCCAGGCGATACGGTGGCAGTGTTTGGGTTGGGCGCCGTCGGTATGGCCGTTATTCAAGGTGCTAAGCTCCAGGGGGCTGGGCGGATCATCGGCATCGATGTTAATCCGGCCAAGTTCCCGCTCGCCTTGTCACTGGGCGCGACGGAGTGCCTTGACCCGAACGATTATCCCGAGCCGCTACACGAGGTGATCATCGAGATGACCAATGGTGGCGTTGATTTCTCTTTCGAAGCCGTTGGCAACGTTCGCTTAATGCGCGCTGCGCTTGAATGCTGTCATAAGGGGTGGGGAGAAAGCATCATCATCGGCGTGGCGGGGGCAGGTGAAGAGATTTCGACACGTCCCTTCCAACTGGTGACGGGTAGGGTTTGGCGGGGCAGCGCGTTCGGCGGTGTGCTGGGGCGCTCCGAGCTGCCGGGCATGGTCGATGAGTGGCTGTCAGGGCGTTTCGACGTTGATCCCTACATCACGCACAATATGACCCACGATAATATCAATACCGCGTTTGATCTGTTGCGCCGTGGCGAAGCGATTCGCTCGGTTATCCACTTTCAACCACAGGAAACGATGACAGGGCCCCTACCGGGCAAGCTGGTCGGTGAGACATTTAATAAACCTCAACCGGCGTGAGGCTTATTGCTGACCGTACCTGAAATGGCGAGTCGCTTTGTTTCATTTAATCCGTCCATTTAATCCATCCAATGCCAGGGTGGTTCGTCCAACCATCCCTGGCCTAGGATAACGGTTTCGCCAAATTCTTTATTCAGAGCGATTGAGTTACAACTCTCATCTTTTTCCAAAGTAGCTACTAAGCGTGGCGCGTGGGAAACCACCCAAACCTGGGTTTCCCGCGAAGCACGAATAATCAGGCGCCCCAGTGCTGGTAACAAATCCGGATGTAGACTGGTTTCTGGTTCATTTAATACCAGCAGTGAAGGTGGCCTGGGGGTGAGCAGTGCTGCTACCAAAAGCAGGTAGCGCAGTGTGCCATCGGATAATTCCGACTGGTTTAAGGGGCGCAGCAGTCCATCCTGAAGAAATTGTAATAGGAAGCGGTTACCGGCGTCGGCTGCAAAATTGATGGTTGCACCGGGAAAGGCGTCTTCAATCGCCTCGTACAACGCTTCTCTGTCGCCAATCTCGTGGATGGTTCGTAATGCGGCCACTAGGCTGTGGCCATCGTGATCCAGCACCGGGGTGCGGGTACCAATCTGTGGGGTGCGGATAATAGATTGCGAATCGGTTCGGAACTGGTCATAGAAGCGCCAACGACGAATGGCTTGCCGGACCGCATGAACCTCAGGCACGGCGATTGGGTCACTGATTTCGTTCAAAATGCTTTCGTAGCTATTGAGATGGGCGTCGTAAACCTGCCATTTGCGGCCAACACGCACTTTCACCACTGGTCCGACTCGGTCGATCAGGCAGCTGCTGGGGCGGCAGACGTCGCCAGCCCAAATACACTCGCGCTTTATCTCGGGGTCGAACTGGAACATGGAAGGGTCCCCGTAGCCAGCAAACCCCTGCGGCGCGGGCATTCCCAGCGAAATGGCGTAACCAAAGTCTTCACCCACAAAACCCAGCCTAAGGCGGGGGTTGTTCCTCTTGGCGGAGCCTTCAATGGGCGCAGTGCCATCTTTCATGCTTTTGGTAAGTTTTTCCGGGCCAGCCCAGAAGGTGTAATCAAGCCCGCCTTCCTGGGCAATCGATGAGATCAGATTACCTTTGGCCGTCTCTGCCAGTAGCCGCAGCGATTTATACAGGTTGGATTTTCCACACCCATTGGGTCCGGTAACCACATTGAGACCTGTTAGGGGGGAGACAACGTTTTTCAGACTGCGATAGTTGGATACGGCAAAGGCGTTAATCATAGGCGCTGAGATCCGCGATAAAAAAGTTTATCTGGCTGTTTTTTCCGGAGGGGGCAGCATACGCAGACAAGCATCTGCCACTTGGTGTGCAAAGCGTGCACGGTCGTTAGCCTTGGCTGCAATGATATCGTCTGTGGCGCCATGCACCCCTGAATAAATAAGTAGGGCCACTACCCTTGGTTGCTCCACTCGCCAGGTGCCTGCCAATTGTCCACCTTCAATGATGTCTAGCAGTTGATCAAGAAGGGCGTTCCTGGCTTGGTTGGAACGATCATGATGGTGATGGTTGGTGTAGACGATATCGTGCGTTCGGTATGTTTGTGCATACACGTCGACGCTGACTTCAATCCATGTTCTCAATCGCTGCAGCCAATCGTGGTCTGGGCAGGCGTCCAGAGCTTTCTGGAGGCGCGCTAGAAAGTCAGCCGTGTACCGTTCACCCAAAGCAACCAGCATGTCGTTCTTGGATGAGAAGTAGTGATAGAACGTGCCTTTGGCTACTTGGGCTTCCTTAACAATTTCGTTGATTGTTGTGGCTTCAACGCCTTTGGCCAGGAAGAGCTTTTCGGCGGCAGTCATCAGCTCATTTAGGCGAATTTCGGCTGGTTTGGTTCTGGGCGTTTTAGCTGCCTGCGGCGTTGGCTTCGTTGTTTGATGATCCATTATGTCGATTTTTAACTCTTGGTTGGCTTCAACATCCCTTAGAAAATACGGCCTAGTTTAGGCGAGCTAAGGCTCAGAGCATAGGCGAACGATACTGTATAATTGATTGACCGACGGTCGGTCGGTTTGTATATTTAAGGAAAGAGCACGCAATTTTCGATCTCACCGTAAGGAATTGTCATGCAGCCTTCTCGCCGCTACGGCGCATTGTGCGCTGTTTGTCTTGGAAGCTTTATTGCCACACTTGATATCAGCATCGTCAATGTGGCGCTCCCTACCATGCAGATGGCATTGCGCACCGATATCGTAGGGCTGCAGTGGGTAGTCAACGCTTATGCGATCTGCCTATCTGGCTTCATGTTGTCTGCGGGTCCAATAGCGGATAGATATGGTCAAAAGCGCGCTTGGCTCAGTGGTGTCATCCTGTTCACGCTGGGCTCGGCATTGTGCGGCTGGGCGCCGTCATTACCGGTGTTGCTGGTGGGTAGGGCTCTCCAGGGAACTGCGGGCGCTTTCCTGATCTGTGGTGCTATGCCTATTCTTACCTCTGCCTTTCCCGATCCAAAGGAGCGTTCGCACGTAATCGGTGCTTGGTCAGCCTCCAACGCCTTGGCGCTAATCCTGGGGCCGTTATGCGGGGGACTATTGCTGGATCATTTTGGCTGGCAGAGCATTTTTTTGATTAATCTTCCTCTGGGGATATTGGTCGTTGTGCTAGGCATGTACGGCATTAAAGAGCGTAAGTATCCCGAACACGCTGCACGTGATCCGTTGGGCCAAGTTCTCAGTGTGGTAGCCCTGGGCGCGTTGGCGTTTGGCATGATTGAGGCAGGCGAAAATATCACAATGGGGGGCATTGCCTTGATGGTCGCCGCGATCAGCTTTGTACTGTTCGCGGTGGTAGAAAGTCGAGTAGAGCGGCCTTTACTGCCGATAGCACTACTGCAGGAGCGCGCTTTCTTAGTGGCGAATTTTGCCTCGTTCATATTGGGATTCTCTTACTACAGCAGCCTGTTCTTTTTCTCGATTTTTCTCCAGCAGATTCAGCATTGGTCGCCTGTTGAGGCTGGCTGGCGCATGATGCCGCAATTTGTCATGACGCTGTGCGTTTCTCTGCTATTCGGAAGATTAAATAAGCTGATTCCTCTACGGCGGTTAACGGCAGTAGGATACGGCTTCGCTGGGCTCGCTTTGCTATTAATGGCAACGGCCACGGCACAAACACCTTACTGGATTGTAGGGGGATGGTTTGCGTTACTCGGTGTCGGGGTGGGGCTGGCAGTTCCTGCCACTAGCATTGCCGTGATGAGCCTGGCATCGGCCGAACTATCGGGAGCCGCCTCTGCAACAATGAATGCACTCCGCCAAGCTGGCATGACAATTGGTATTGCGCTGCTTGGTACATTAATGAGTGAGCGGGCAATTCATGTTTTTGCCTCTGCTTCTGCCGTAGTTGAGAGAGGAGTTGAACAAGGAGTTGAACAAGGAGTGGGTAGTGTGGAGCAGATTGCGCGTGAGGCTATTACTCAGCACGTATTCCCCAACACCTCAATCGCTCTTCAAGACCTTTTTACCCGCGCGATGGAAAGTGGTTTTCATTTGGCAATGTTGTTGGCAGGGCTCGCCTGTTTTGGCGTACTAAGCTTGCTGCTCATGGGTAATCTTCATGCAGGCCAACGATATAGCCCTAGTTCCAGTCCATAGATGACACTGTAACTTCCTCTAGGCGTGTTAATCGCTGTCTCAAGATGGAAACTACCGCTACCCGCTAATGAGAATTAGCGGAGTCGTCGGCAGGGATAAAGGTTGCAGGCTCTGCCACTGGAGGTAGCTGCTTGTTTTCCAGAGTTGCCAAGGCAATCTTGTAGCAATCCTCGATATGTCGGTTGCCCATGTACTTCATGGCAGTAAAACTAATACTGCCTGCCACAGCGCTGCCAATAAAGGGAACAAACTTAGAAACACCTTTGGCAGCAACTTTAACGCCCATCTTGTTCAGCAGCGTTATGATTAACGTCTTGGTGATGTATTTTCCGGCTAACTTGCTTCCCGTATTGGAAATGGCGGTCATCACAAAAAGCTTGGTTTCAGTGTCTAGGCTTTCGATTTGTTCAGGCGATAAACCAAACTGGGCATTAATCTTGGGAATTATGCGCATCAAGATGGCCACGTCTGAGCCGATATCCAGCCCAGGTATGGGAATAATGGCGGTGCCTGCCGAGATCCCTGCGCTTTTGGTCACCATCGAATAGCATGACTTTTTAATAGCGTCGAGTTGTTCCCTTGTCTCAATCATGCGGTGTTCCTTTGTTACGATACTGAACTGCGATATTGCAGGGGGCAGCCTTTACGCCGTCACTTCTCCGCATCCCCGCTCGGTGCAGGTGGGTTGGTGGTCATACAGCGTTTGAATGATCTGACAGTTAGCCGCCTTGCCGCCTCGGCATTGATGCACCACTTGGCGCAGTTCCCCCGCCAGTGCTTGTAAGGCAGCGATGCGTTCTTCTAAGTGTGCTAGATGACGGCTGGCAATATTATCGGCGGCGGTGCAGTCGGTGTCGGGGTTGTCGGAAAGTGCTAACAACTCCTGGATACTGTGCAGATCTAACCCCAGACTACGGCCATGGCGGATAAAGCCAATGCGTTCTAATGCCGCCTGATCATAAGACCGGTAGCCTTGCTCTCCCCGCTGTGGCGGCGCCAGTAATCCCAGCTTTTCATAATGGCGAATGCTTTCCGGCGAGCATCCGGTTCGGCTGGCAACTTCCCCGATACGATAGTAGCGTTTCATAAGCTTGACCCTGTAACGATTACAGGGTTTAGGCTAGTCGTTATTCTCTTGACTAACAAGCAGGTAACCGACGATGAGTTTGATCAATGAGCTGTTGAGTATTGCGTTAAGCGCCGCGCCTTGGCTGCTGCTGGGGCTGGTGATTGCGGGATTAATTAAGGCGTTAATGCCAGAACATCTATTACAGCGTTGGATGGGGGGGCGTGGGCTGGGCAGCATTTTACGCGCAGCGGTGATTGGTATGCCGTTGCCACTGTGTTCCTGCGGGGCGATTCCCACCGCGCTGGCGTTGCATCGGGGTGGGGCGGGCCGTGGGCCAACCACGTCCTTCCTGATTAGTACACCCGGCGTTGGGGTAGATTCAATGCTCATCACCAGTGTGCTCTTGGGCCCATTAATGGCTCTGGCGCGAGTGTTGGGAGCCTTGGTAACGGCGATAGTGACGGGCATTTTAGTGGGCTTTACTGGCCAATCAGCGCTGCCGAAAAGCACTCCTGTTAGCAGCTGCTGTGCATCAAAAGGGACTGATGATGGCCATGCTCACGCACATGCCACTGAGTCGACAGGGGTGATCGCAGGATTAAAGTATGCCTTTAGTGATTTATTGGATGACATCAGTAGTTGGATGTTTGCCGGTTTATTGTTGGCGGGGGTGCTGGTTACCTTTGTGCCGCCAGAAACCCTGGTAGGTTTTTCGGGTGGCTTGTTGGCGCTAATCCTTATGGCGGTCATCGGTATTCCTTTATATATCTGTGCGACTGCAGCTACACCGGTTGCCGCTGGCTTGCTATTGGCGGGTATTTCACCGGGGATGGCGTTAGTTTTCCTATTGGCTGGCCCTGTGACGAGCCTAGCAACGCTGGCCATTTTGCGGCGTGAATTTGGCAACCAAGCGTTGGCGGTTTATCTGGTGAGCATTCTGCTGGTGACGGTGCTGATTGGCTGGGTGTTCGATCAAGGGCTGGCGATGACTGGGTGGGACCCGGTTCAGCAGGCCAACCAAGTTCAGGAGCTGCTACCTGCATCGGTCGAGTGGTTGGCTTTAGGCGCATTAGTACTGTTCTCAATTCGTCCTATGCGTAAGCGGTTGTTGGGGTTTTAGGTCGCTAACCACTAATAAGTGTTTTGGAAAATTTAATATAAACAGAGCTAGTTCATACCAGTCGTTAACTTTAGAAATGCACTTGTGCTAGGAGGCGTCGACCATAAATAGAGCCATTTGGGTGCCAGTTTTATAGGCATGCAAATGGCTCTTTTGGAAGCGTAGCCAATGCTGCTACTTTCCTCTTTCCTCTTTCCTCTTTCCTCTTTCCTCTTTCCTCTTTCTCCCTTTATTCCGGAAATGTCTCAGTAACCATTATTTCTCTTGACCTCAAGTTAACTAGAGGTTTTACAGTAAGTGCCGATTCTTATTTAGCAATGGCCGATAAAGGGTGGGCAGTGGGTATGCGCAATAGCAATTCGAGATCAATACCGTTGGTAAGAACGATCCTGCTGATCATTCTGATTGGGCTCAACCTGCGGCCATCCATGGCGGCTATTGGGCCGCTGGTTGAGGCAATCCGTCACGATATAAGTCTTTCATTTACACAGTTATCGCTTTTAACCACGTTGCCGGTACTAGCGATGGGGCTAGGGTGTTTTGTTAGCGCATTGCTCGTAAAACGAGTCGGTTTTAATAGCGTGATTACCCTGGCGCTTGCGTCGATTGCTTTATCGGATGCGTTGCATTGGTTTGGCTTCGGGTATACAGGCTTATGGGTAGCAGCGCTGGGTGCCGGCATTGGCATAGCGTTTATCCAGGCCGCACTGCCCGCGGTGATAAAACAGGCGGCAGGCGAGAAAACTCCCATGGTGATGGGGTTCTACATTGCCTCTATTATGGGTGGCGCAGCTCTCGCCGCTGCCATTACTCCTGTAATGAGTGGTTATATTGGCTGGCAGAACGCCTTGGCGTTATGGGGGCTTTTAGCACTTGCAGGACTCATTAGCTGGGTGAGGCGCGGGCGGATACTGCCAGCCCCTTGTCAAAACAGCAGCGTTAGCATTGCTTTTTCAGCGATGGCTCGGCAGCCTCGGTTTTGGTCGTTGGCGATTTTCTTTGGTTTAGGCACGGCGGGTTATACCTGCCTTCTGGCTTGGATTCCTCCCACCTTTATCCATTTAGGTTGGTCTGAAACGCAAGCGGGGCTGGCGCTTAGTTGGCTAACGGCCATTGAGGTGATAGCTGGCCTAACGTTTCCTATCTTGGCTCAACAAATGAAAGACCGCCGCCCGGTGTTACTGCTGGTACTTCTGTTATCGGTGGCGGGTTTCTTGCTGCTTGGGCTGGTGCCTGAAGCAATGGCTTGGCTAGCAATCACGCTACTGGGGTTGGGAATTGGTGGCCTCTTTCCGTTAAGTTTGATTATCACGATGGATCACTCAGACGAGCCCGTGCTCGCTGGCCAGCTGACTGCTTGGGTACAGGGCATCGGCTATCTCATTGCCTCTTTAGCACCTATCGCGGCGGGATTGATAAAAGACTTGCTGGGAGGGTTTGAGCAGGCATGGCTGATGCTTGGGGTGATTTTTATTGGACTGATAGTGATGAGCCTCCGTTTTGATCAATCTAAAGCGCCCCAGCAGCTACGTTTTAGTTAGGGCAAGGAGATTCTCGACAATCTCAATAGAAAAGATAAAACGCTAGTGCTCTCGGTTCGTTGGCACTCAGTTTAATCCAACCACTGCCAGGGCGGTTCGTCCAGCCACCCCTGGCCTAGGATAACGGTCTCGCCAACTCTTTATTCAGAGCGATAGAGTTGCAAGCCTCGTCGCTTTCCAGAGTTGCTACTAAACGTGCTGCGATCATTTAGCTGTCTGGGGTGTATCCTGGCAGTACCGCCTCGGCCTCGAAAGCGATCAGCCATTCCGGCTCGGCAAGGCCGTGCACTATCAACCAAGAGGCCGCTGGTGGCGCGGTGGGAAAGCGGTGTTAGTGCCTCCATCAAGTCCTCGCGACGTTCTGCGCTTCCAGGAGTCTATCGAGGCCGCCACTAGAAGCGCCGCTACTTAGCAGCGCATAGTCCTATGAGAAGTATTCCTGCTTATTCAGGTAATTTTGTAATGACTTTGATTTCAAAATCGAACCCCGCCAGCCATGTCACACCAACCGCCGTCCAGTTCGGGTAGGGTTTCTCCGGGAACGCGCGCGCCTTTGCTTCCATTACCGTGGCAAACTGAGTTTCCGGATCAGTATGGAAGCTTGTCACATCAACGATGTCCTCGAAGCTTGCGCCCGCTGCTTCCAGTACTCTCTGTAGGTTGTCGAAAGCAAGCTGCACCTGGGCGGCAAAATCTGGCTCGGGAGAGCCGTCTTCACGACTGCCGACTTGGCCCGACACAAACAGAAAGTCGCCAGAACGAACGGCGGCGGAATAGGTGTTTTGGTCATAAAGCGCCTGGCGGCCGGAGGGGAAAATAACGTCACGCTTAGCCATGTGAATCTCCTTCAGTAGGTCGAAACCGACCCGTTGTTTACGATGACGTCACTTTAAATCCCCATCTTTGGTGGATAAACGGCGAATGCTGTTCAACATTATTTGTAATTTTCAAACAATCACGGGGGATGATATAGCCATGGATCGCTTTAACGCCATGCAGGCATTTGCCCGAGTAGTGGAAACGGGCAGCTTTACCAAGGCAGCCGAGACGCTCCACATGAGCAAGACCAGCGTGACGCAACTGGTGCAGCAGCTAGAGGCGCGACTGCGTGTAAAGCTGCTCAACCGCACCACACGTAAGGTTAACGTTACGGCTGACGGTGCCGCCTATTACGAGCGCGTTATAAAGCTATTAGCCGATATGGATGATGCTGAAACCAGCCTGTCCAACGCCTCGGTGTTGCCTCGCGGCCGACTAAGGGTGGACGTGCCCAGCCCTTTCGCGCGCATGATCTTGATTCCAGCGTTGCCTGCTTTCCACGCTCAATATCCCGATATTCAAATCGATATGGGGGCGAGTGATCGCATGGTGGATCTGATAGGTGAAAGCGTGGACTGTGTGGTGCGCGGCGGAGAACTCACGGATTTATCATTAGTGGCGCGCCGCGTAGGCGACCTTCAGATCGGCGTTTACGCAGCGCCGAGCTATCTGGAAAGTGCTGGTTTGCCTTTGCACCCGCAAGAACTCTCAGCTCCGCCTCACTACATTGTAGGGCTCCGATGGGCCCGTGCCGGGGTGGATTCACCCTACGCCATGTACCTCAACGGGGGGCGCGTCACCGTACAAGGGCGCTATGTGATTTCGGTCGACGACGGTAATGCCGGTCTTGCGGCAGGCCTAGCAGGGCTCGGCGTAGTGTGGCTTCCTGACTACATGGCCAGGGAACCCGTATCTCGCGGGGAGCTGGTTCGCCTATTTGATGGTTGGTATCTCGATCCAATGCCGATGTACGTCGCTTTCCCACCGAATCGGCATGTAAGCGCCAAGCTGCGCGTGTTTATCGATTGGGTCGTGGAGTTGATGGCTCAGCATGCGCCCATGATTGATCGACGGGAGCAACAGCGATACAAGTAGCTAGTTCACTCGCGCTTTACTCTGGTAATTCCATGAGAGGACACTTATTTTTTTAGCATGGGAGCGCTCGGGGCTTTATGCATAGACTTAATCTTTGGCCGCTCCGCCATAATGCGCGCAAGACGCTCTAAGGCCAGTTCGAGTCGTTCAACCAAGCCTTTCATGAGCACGAGGCGGTCGGCGGGAATGTCGCCGTAGGTCTCAATCGCCGCTTCCAACTGCTGACCGGCTTCGCGAATACCTTGGGGCAGCCGCCCGTTGGCACTCTCTGCAAAACCGTTGGCCAGCGTCTGCAGTAGGTCTTGGTGCGTTTGGCGGATTAACGGATGCGGTGCATCGTCAAGACGGTCACGCAGGCGCAACATCGCAGTGCCCAAGTCGAGCCCTGTCAGGCCTAAAATAAACAGATGGCGTTGGTCCTCGGGGAGCATATCGTCGTGCTGAGCGAGCTGCAGTAGTCGGTCGGCCATATGGCCGCTGAAGCGGGTTTCAGCATCTCGAATCGAACGTCGGCGTAGCCCATCGATATCCTGGGAAATTGCCTTAATCAGACGCCGCCGTCTAAGTCGTGCACCTGGCCCTGGCAGTAGGCGAAAAGCCATAACGACGCAGGTTAGCCCAATCACCACGGCCACCACCCGGTTGGCGAAGCTATCGAAGGAGAAATCCATGCCGTTGCCAGGCATGGTCAGCAGAATGTTGAAAATAGCAAAGGCTAAGCAGTACCCCATAGTGGCCGGGTTAGTAGCTCCCAGTAAGCCTAAAAATAGTGGCGTGCCAAACAGCATCGCTAGCATCGGAAAACCATTGGCTTGGGAGAGCAGTACATGGCCGAACAGAAAGGCGCTGGGAATCGCCGCCAACATGCCTTTGTAAAACATCATCGTGATAGCTACGGGATTTTCGCGGCTGGCGAAGAAGGCTGAGAACAACGTGCCCAGCATCATAGCGATCATGGCGCTATTCCAAGCGGTAACAATCCAGAAGGTTGCCAGTAGCGCAAACAGCAACCCCGAGCGTATGGCGTTAATACTGGCGGCAAGGTGGTCACGGTGCCAAGCTAGCGGCGATGAGCGTAGTTTATGGCGCCCCGGTGAAGCAATTGCCTCGCGGGCATCGAGCATCACCAGCGCATGGCCAATCGATTCGCGAAGCCCCAAGCGAAGGCGCTGGTCGAGTGGGGCGATGCTGTTCTCCTGGTCACTTTCATGAACCTGATGGCGTAGCACCTGGAGTGCTTTTCTTGCTTTAGCGACCCCCTTAACGTGTTCTGCCTCACGAAAGCCCTGAGCGACCCGGCATGCAAGTTCGATACTTTGTGGGTCGAGCCGATCGGCGTGGTCGTACATCAGTTGGTGGAGCGCTTGGAGGTTGGCGAAAAAACGCAGCGTACGCCGCGTTAGCACGTGGGTAGCGCGCACTCGGCCGGGGCCGACAGGACCCTCAAAACGGGCCGCTTGGCTATCGGTTTCCAGTAGTGTTAATGGCTCTAGGCTACTCCGCAGGGCTTTCTGCATCGCTGGAATATCGTTGCTGGCTTCCAAACGCAGGGCGGCATGCTCGAAGGCTTCGTTGATGACGCTGTCGGCCTGGGTGGCAAGGTGCGTACCCACATGAGATGGCCAGAGTAGTGAGCTGACCAGCATCGCGCAGACTGCGCCTAGCCCCAGTTCGGAAAGCCGGGCCATGGCGATATCGAAAATACCCGCTGGTGTGCTACCGCTGGAAATCACCACGATCAGCATCGCGGTGACGGCAGCCATCAGGCAGCCGTAAGTGTAGTTGTTACGCCACAATGAACCGACATAAGTGCACAGCATAATCCAGGCCGTCAATACGATCAGTGCGGGTATGCGCGCTTGGACGAACAGCGCCATTATCACGATACCTGCAACGGCACCGATAACAGTGCCGGTAAGCTGGCAAATGCCTTTTTCAATCACCATGCCACTCATCGGTCGAACCTGGAGAAAAGCAGCCGACATTAGTGCCCAGTAAGGTCTTTCCAGGTCGAACCAGAGAGCCACATAGAGTGCCAGCATCATAGCCAAGGTGGTTTTGATAGCGAACTTGACCGCTGTGGCATTGGGCGTCAGGTAGGTATTAACAAACGGCGACATGGATCACTCAGGCTGTTCGGCAGCGTGGACGCGTACCGTTGCTGTCATACCGACGCTAAGCAGCGTGTCGTCAGGGACGTTGTCTAACGAAATGCGTACTGGGATACGCTGAGCCAAGCGCACCCAGTTAAACGTTGGTGCCACCTGCGGTAGCAGTTGCTGGTTGAGGGTCGTGTTGCTATCGGCAATACCTCGGCCAATACCCGCCACCCGGCCATCCAGCTGGGGGGCGCCGTTCATTAGAATGATCTCGACCGGATCGCCTACATTGATCGACGCCATTTTGGTCTCTTCGAAATAGCCAACCACGTAATAAGAGTTGGCGGCGATCAGTGCCATTACCGAGGTGCCACGATTTACGTAGTTACCCGCGACAAATTGCACGTTAAGTACATGGCCGCTGACTGGCGCCGTTACTTGTGTTCGTTCTAAATCAAGCTGGGCACTGATGAGGTCGGCCTGGGATTGATTGAGATCGGCGGCAGCAATACGTGAGTTGATTTGGGCAACCTGCTGGTCTTCTGCGCTAATCGCACGACTGCTACGCAGTTGGTTACGCCGGCTCTCTTCTGCGCGGCTGAGTTCGAGCGTTGCTTGACGGTGTTCAACCGTGGCCTGGGCTCTGTCGACTGCCGTTTGATAGCGTGTGTCATCAATCTCAAACAGTACGTCGCCCTGGTTAACGTAATCGGTATCGGTGACATTGAGCGTATGCACCCAACCCGATACATCAGGCGCAATTGTGACGACCTCTGCATGAATGCGAGCGTCGCGGGTCCAGGGAGTATAAAGATAGTAACGCCATAGCCAGGTACCGGCGGCAATCGCAAGTGCGACAATAGCCAGAGTGAGTAGCAATCGGAGCGAATGGCGCATCAAGAACCCCCGAGCAGGATAGTAAATACACAGGTAATGCCAGCCGTAAGGATGACGAAGAGCGACAGGTCGAACCACGCTGCGTACCACAACGTATGCTGCCCCAACACCCAGTGAAGCAGCGTGCGGGTCACCAGCGTGACGATGAAGCCCAATAGGGCATAGATCAGCAGTGGGCTAAGAAGGATGCCACCGAAAGCGATTTCCTGAAGACCCATAATATCCTTGAATAGCTGGAGAACAATAATAGAAACAATATGAGTAAGTTTACTCTCGGAGGGTCAGTAGTTTTGCGACCACTGCTGACGCTGCCAATAACCAGCAGTATAGAAAGCGTAAGCTAATCTTGCTTTATCGCAATACGCGCAGTTTAGGTGTTAAGCATGAGGCCGATCTATACACAACCGCCAAGCGGCACTCTTCATGCCACTCTCTTCAAGCCACTCTTTTCAAGCCACTTGGCGTATACGAACTGAGCTAGCGCTTGGTGAGTATGATGACTAGCTGTGTTGCCGCACCTACCGCGGCGACAACCCCTGCCCCCATCGCTAGTGTCGAAACGGGAAGCTGGAGGGTCAAGATAATGCCTCCGCTCGCTGCACCAATGGCACTGCCTAAATAGAGCGCTGATTCATTAAGTGCAACCGCCAGATTACCGTCGCCGTGAGGTTGGCGCGTACGAATCAGCTCGTTGTTTTGTGGCACTTGCAGCGCCCAGCCCACAGCACCCCAAAGCGCAATAGGTAGTAACGTCAGCAGTGGGTGAACCGACGCCGTGACAGGCAGAGCAATGAGCGCTAAAGAGAGCAGCAACATAATCGCCAGGGTAATCACAGGGCCGATAAATCTGTCCACCAGAGGCCCAATCAGAAAACTGCCCACGACGCCGCCAATCCCCCATACCCATAAATAACCGGTAATCGACCGAACAGCGCCTGACTCGGTAGCCGTCATAAAAGGGGCGATAAAGGTATACATACCCAAACTGGCAACGGCGCCCAATAAGGAAACCGCCAGAATGGCCATGGCATGCGGGGCTTTCAAAATAGCCAGCTTGCGGGCAAGCGGCAGTGACGGTAGGGAGGGTAGTAAAGGCAGTTTGGCGTGAAGCCCAGCATAGGCGATGATGCCGAGTGCTGAAATAAGCCACATCGCTGATTCCCAGCCTAAACGTTCCGCCAGCAACAGGCTGAAAGGCACCCCTAACACCGTGCCACTCGCCATGCCGCCCATAATGATAGCAATCGCTTTACCGCGGCGGGCTTCAGTCGTGATGGCGGCTGAGGCGGCAATGCCCATCGCAAGATAAACCCCTGCGCCAACGCTAGCGACCGCACGCCATATGGCGAGGGATATAAAGCTGCTGGCCAGGGCGCTGGCGATATTGGCCACAATAAACACGGCTAGCGCCAGTAGTAAGCCCACACGTTGATGATGACCGGGCAGAAGGGCAACAACGACAGGCGAGCCTAAGCCATAGGCTAAGGTAAATGCCGTGACTAACTGAGCAGCCGTGGCAGCAGAGACACTAAAGGCATCTTCAATGAGTGGAATGAGCCCTGCCGTTACATAAGAGGCCATCCCAAGCGCAAACGCACCCAGTGCCACTAGATATACCGCTAGACGAGATTGGTCAGCCATCACGCTCTCCATGTTAATTAAGGATCGAAAAATCACCGGGCGTTCTGCCAGCGAAGGGCTATTCTGGAGAGGCTTTAAGAGGGGTACAATTTAACTGTTTATGCTATTACTAAAAATACTAAGCTATTAAAGGTAACAAAATGACGGCTCCCCGGACGCTGACTCGAGCGCGGCAAGACTTGGCTGAGTTTCTACGTAAACATCGAGAGAAAATCGCACCGGAAGAGGTGGGCCTGCCTCGTGGCCGCCGAAGGCGTACGCCAGGGTTAAGGCGAGAAGAAGTCGCCGCCTTAGCGGGCGTGGGTCTGACTTGGTATACCTGGTTAGAGCAGGGGCGCGATATTAGCGTCTCGGCGACTTTTCTGGACAATCTAGCCAAAGCGCTTAAGTTGGATGCAGCTGAGCGACGCCATTTGTTCTTACTGACTCATCAGCGGTTACCCTCTGAACTAGGCAAAACCTGGTGCAGCGTGCCACCGCTGATCCAAACGTTAATGGACGATTTGCCGACACGACCTGCGTATATTCTTAACTTACGTTGGGATGTGCTGGCGTGGAACGGTGCCGCCGATAAGCTGTTCGATTTCTCGTCCCATGTGCCTGAGCGTCGCAATCTGCTGTGGCTGTTATTTACCAACCCTGGTATGCGTCAGCGCTTGTCACCCTGGCAAGCGCAGGTCAGTCAAATGCTCTCCAGCTTTCGGCGCGACTTTGCCCGTGCGGCGCAAGACCCCACCATTGATGAGCTTATCGAAGAGTTAACCAAGGTTTCGCCTGAGTTTAAGCTGATGTGGAAAACCCAGGAGGTCAACGCCCCCTGCCAGGGAGTGCGTCATCTTTACCTTGAAGGGCTGGGCGAGGTGGCGTTCGAGCACACGACACTCATTGTCGATGAAGAGCGCCATCTACGGCTGGTTTATTATGCCCACCAAGGTGACTACACGGAGAAGCAAGCTTTTAATCGATGGGTTGCCGCTAATGAGGGCGATAGTATTCTTAAAGAAAATAATAATGATTTGTATTAACTGATAGCTGTTATTAGAATATCCCTCCGTTTGCTGATCGTTTATCGGAGGGGGAATGCCTGTTTCAGCTGAGAATACGCCATTAGCCGAGATGTATAGTGCACATCACGGTTGGTTGCAGCGTTGGCTGCAGCGTAAAACGGGCTGTAGCTGGCAGGCGGCTGATCTGGCTCAGGATACCTTCCTGCGCATTCTCTCCTCCCCAAGTAATTCCTCCCAAATTAGTAAACTGCATGAGCCACGTAACTTTCTGACCACCATCGCCCGCCGGGTATGGGTGGACTTTGTGCGTCGGGATGCATTGGAAAAAGCCTGGCTGGAAGCTTTGAAACAGCAACCTGAGCCAGTGGTCGTCTCGCCAGAAGAGCAGGCCTTGATTCTGGAAACCCTGTTTCAGATTGATGAAATGTTGGAAGGGTTAGGCAACAAGGTAAGCCAGGCATTTTTGCTCTGCCATTTGGAGGGGCTGCGTTATGCCGAGATCGCCGAACGCTTGGGGGTATCCGTCAGCTCGGTGAAAAAGTACATGGCCAAGGCGACTGAACATTGTCTGCTGTTGATGTGCGAAGAATCGCTATGAGCGATACCCAGGCAGCCCGTAAAGATACCCTCAGAGCGGCTGCCCGCTGGTATGCACTGCTGTGCGCGGAGGATGTTACTGAACAGCAAAAACAGGCACATAATGCTTGGTTGGAAGCGGATCCGAATCATGTTCAGGCTTGGCAGCAGGTGGAAAAACTGCGTCAGCAATTGCAGGTGATGCCTGGCACTCTTTCGCTCAATGCGTTGCAGACCAAACAACGCCAGAGTCATAGCCGGCGAGCCGTGCTGCGCGGTTTTGCCTTGTTGGCAGTGGGAAGCGCCCTAGGCTCGTTGGCTTGGCAGCAGGCACCAGTGGAAAGCTGGATGGCCAGCCACCGCACCGCGCGGGGTGAGCGTCGCCAATATACGCTGGCGGACGGTACGCAACTGGTGCTCAATACCGCCACCGCACTGGATGTAGTGGAAACCTCGACCTCACGATTGATTCGTCTCTATGCTGGTGAAATCTTTATTCGCACCCGGGATGGCGCTGAAAACGCCAGCGCTGCTAAAACGCTTCAAGTGCATACCGAGCAGGGCACTGTGGTGCCGTTGGGCACCGTGTTTACCGTGCGCAAGCTGGATACGTCGACCCAGGTTACCGTGTTGGAAGAGGAGGTCGAGTTGATTCCGCAGTCGGCGGGTGGCAAGACGCAACGCCTTGTTGCCGGAGAGCAGGCGCAGATGAGCTCGGTTAATGTGGACGTTGCCACCGCCAACGCTCAGGCGGATAGCTGGACGCGCGGTCTACTGGTGGCGGTAGACTGGCCACTGAGCCGTTTGGTAGCAGAGTTGAGTCGTTACCGTACAGGCATGCTGCGTTGTGATCCCGCTATTGCCGTGCTGAGAGTGTCAGGTGCTTTCCCTATTGATGATACCGACCGGGCGCTCCAAGCCATTGCCAATGCGTTGCCGGTTAGCGTCGACCGCTTGACCCAATATTGGGTAACCCTAAAACCAAGCGAATAAAAACTTGGATTATTTATTGTCCCTTTTTCGATCTCGTTCGACCCAGAGATAAAGCAACCGATTCTGGAATTGACGAGATAACGATGACCACATCCTTTGAACCCAAGCAGACACTCATATCACTTCGATACCACCATGGTGGCAAATCCACGCGTGCGCTTGGCGGTATTGCCCTGGGCTGTGCCCTGATGAGTTCGATGGTGCTGTTGCCTGCTCAGGCGGCACAGGCGCAAACAGTGGATGGACAGTCGCAACAGGCTGCTAGCCAACAGGCATACAACATCGAACCGGGGGCACTGGGCAGTGTATTGAGTCAGTTCGCTAGTCATGCGGGCGTTGTGTTGTCTTTTTCTGCTTATCTCACTGAAGACCTGCAAAGCGTTGGATTGCATGGACGTTATAGCGTGGAAGAGGGGTTTGCCCAGCTGCTTCAGGGCAGTGGTTTGAAAGTGGTCAAGCGGGGGCCTGCGGACTATGTCATGGAGAAAACGGGTAGCTCAGAAAACATGGTGTTAGATACCGTGGAAGTGGTGGGCAGCCGAATCGCTAGTGATGGTTATTTGGCCTTTAGCACCTCGGCAGGTAGCAAAACCGATACACCGCTGATAGAGCTTGCGCAAAGCATCAGTGTGGTCACCGCAGAGCAGCTTCGTGACCGCCAGCCGTCGTCCGTAGAGCAGGCGGTGGCCTACACGGCAGGGGTTCGAGTGGAAGCGTCGGGGATGGACCCGCGCTTTGACTTGATCTCGGTGAGGGGGTTTCCGACGGTATATCATGGCGATTTTCTTGATGGCTTGCGCCAACCCAATAGTGGCTGGCTCTCTTACTATTCCACCGTGCCCTATAACCTGGAACGCATTGAGGTGGTTAAAGGCCCCGATTCGATGCGCTATGGTCAGCTTTCACCCGGTGGGCTGGTGAACCGGGTCAGCAAGCGTCCGCAGGTGGATGCGACGAAGGAAGTGCAGCTGCAGGTCGGCAGTCATGACCACCTGCAAGGCCAGTTCGATGTGGGGGGAGATATAGGCAGCGATGTGCAGTACCGCATAGTGGGTGTTATGCGCGATGCACAAACAGATATCGAACAGGTGGATAATGACGTCACCTTGCTGGCGCCTACTCTCCATTGGCAGATGAGCGAACGTACCGACATTACCTTTATTACGCAGTATCAGGAGCGCCAGACCTCCGCCTCACCGCGCCCTTATCAGGATGGTGATAACTTGACCCATTTTTGGGCTGGCGATGAAGATTACGACAAGCTGGATCAACAGCAGTGGGCACTGGGCTATGAATTTAACCACCGTTGGAGTGACCAGCTGCAACTGCAGCAAAATGTACGCTACGGTCAGGTGGATGCCACCAATCAGTACCTTTCAGCAGGTACCTTAGCCGGTACAACGCTAAACCGCAGCAGTGTCGGCCTTTACGAAGAGATGGAGTCGCTTAGCACCGACACCCGGCTGATGGCGACCTTTGATCAGGGCGCGGTGGAGCACCAGGTGATGTTAGGCGTCGATTACGCCTATCTTGAGAACGATGTTATTTATGCGGGTGGCAGCGCGCCGTCGATCGATATCGACAACCCGGATTATAGTCAGCCTGTCGCTCAGCCGAGTAACGTTTGGACCAACGACAGTGGTAAAAACCATCGTAGAGGCCTTTATTTACAGGATCAGATTAAACTCGATAACTGGCGTTTGACCGCCGGTCTGCGTCGCGATTGGGTGCGGGACGAAACTCGCAACAACCTCACTGGTACTACTAGCGAAAGCCAAGATGAACAGAACACGTGGCGCTTTGGCGCACTTTACGCGTTCGATTCAGGGGTATCTCCGTACTTTAGCTATGCGCAGTCGTTCTTGCCTGAGAGCGGCACCGATGCAAGCGGCAATGACTTTGATCCCACCGAAGGTGAGCAGTTTGAGTTGGGGTTGAAATACCAGCCAGTGGGCAGCGAAGCGATGTTGACTGCGGCGATCTACCAGATTGATGAAACCAATCGTAAAACCACCGATCTCGACAATCCGCTGTTTCAAATCCAAACCGGAGAGGTGCGCACCCGTGGGTTGGAGCTTGAGGCTGTTGGGAATGTCACCGATAACCTGCGCATGACGGCAAGTTACAACTATAACCGCAGCGAAATCACCGTAGATAATGATGGCAACGAGGGGAGTGACTTGGCGAATACCCCACGCCATCTGGCGTCCCTTTGGGTGGATTATCGCGTTCCTGCGTTGGAGCGACTGCATCTTTCCGGTGGCGTGCGCTACACCGGAAGTGAGTACATTGATAACGCCAACAGCAATAAAAACGCTGGATACAGCCTGATTGATATGGCGGCTCACTATGATTTCGCGGGCTCTTTACAGGGAGTTCGTGCCAGCCTCAACGCCACTAACGTAACGGACGAAGAGCACATTTCCTGTGAGGGTATCTATTGCTATCGCGGTGCCGGGCGCAGCCTGATTGGCAGCCTCTCATACAAATGGTGATTAAGCCGTAGCATCGCGAGGACAACTAGTCATGCAATTATCCGTCAGAATATTAGTGTTTACCGGGCTGGCTTTAATGGCCGTATTAGGGCAAACAACGCATGCACATGCGTCGCCCGTTACGGCCGAACGTCAGGTGACCCTTGATCAGACGCTGGAATGGGCGATGCAAAACGAGCAAGGTGCCACCTATCGTATCCTGATCAGTAAACCGGAAGGCGAGGTGCCTGATAGCGGCGGTTACCCGGTGATTTATGTGTTGGATGGCAACGCTTATTTCGCTTCCTTGCATGAGGCTAAGCGGGCACAAGAGCAGTTTCGCCAAGCCATCATTGTTGGTATTGGTTATCCAGGAGAAGCGCCGCATAACTTTCTGCGACGCTCCTACGACTTATCTCCTCCGGTGGCAGAGGAACACAACGAACCACCTCAAGGAGGACAGGATGAACTGCTCGATTTTATCGAGCACAGCCTAATGCCAGCGGTTGCCGAGCGTTTCCCTGTGGATGCTAATCACCAGAGCCTTTATGGGCACTCGTTCGGCGGTATGTTTGCGATTTATGCCTTATTTACTCGGCCGGATCTGTTTAACCACATTGTCGCGGCCAGCCCCAGTCTCTGGTGGAACAATAGCTACCTGTTGAAACATGAACGCGACTTCAGGCAGCAGGTAGAAGCCGGAGAGGTAAATGTTATCCATCACAGCCTGTCATTGGCCGTGGCCGATAACGACTCTCTGCAGAACCAGCAGGATGCTAGCCAGCTATACCAGCGGATTGAAGCATTGTCGGCATACGGGTTGCGTAGCAGTTTTCACACCGTGGAGGGCGAAGATCATATGTCCGTTCCCTTTGTGCTGGAATCGCGGGTTCTCAAACAGCTTCTGGGCACTCGGGGCGGCTAATTGAGTGATTTAAGCGATCAAATACTTCCCTGGCAGTTGTTCAGCTAAAAACTCCATAAACAGTCGGGTGCGCTGGGAAAGCGTAGTTTGGCGGTAGTACACGGCATTGACCGCTTGGGTCTGCATTTCTATGCAATCGGGTAATACATCCACCAGTGTGCCGTTGCGACGGGGAGTGATGGTCATAAAGTCGGCGAGGCAGACAATACCTTCTCCTGCCATGGCCAGCTCTATTAGCGTACTTCCGCTGGAGGCCGCCAGCGTTGGAGTGATATGCAAGGGTTGGCCATCGGCGCGGCACAGAGGCCAGCGGTTGAGATGATCGAGCTGGCTGAAGCCTAGCAAACTGTGTTCTTGAAGGTCGTCGATGCTTTGCGGCGCGCCGTTGCGTTCAAAGTAGGCGGGGCTGGCCAGAAGACGCAGCGGGCTGTGGCCAAGGCGGCGGGCGTGTAGCGACGAGTCTTCTAGTTTGCCAATGCGGATGGCCAAATCAACCCGCTGCTCCAGTAGATCGATAAAGCGGTCATGGGTATCGAGTTCCAGCGTAATACCAGGGTAGCGTGCGCGGAACTCGCCAATCACCGGCACAATCACGAACTGCATAAAGCTGGGAGCGGCGTTGATCCGTAACCTGCCTTGCGGCTGATTGTGGCGATCCAGCATCGCTTCTTCGGCTTCTTCCACGGCGGCGAGAATACGGCGGCAATGGTTTAGGAATGTTTCTCCCTCTTCGGTCAGCTCCAGGCGACGCGTGGTTCTACGTAGCAGGGTAGCGCCGAGTTTTTGCTCCAGGCGGTTGAGCGCACGGCTAACCCCAGAAACGGTAATGTCAAGCCGTTCTGCAGCACCGGTGATTGAGCCGCTATCGACGACCGTCACAAAGGCCTGCTGTTCTTCAAGGGTGCTTTTCATTGAGTGCTGTTCATAGCGTTATCGGTTGCCTTAATGGCGAATACCCTGTTTGTTGATTTTAAATCAAAAGTGTCTTGCTGACGTGTCGCTATTTTTTCGCATGTTTTGAACTCACAATACCGTTCATTAAACGCCATGCAAAAGAGTATAAGCATGGATATCAGGCTATCATGAGAGGTTTTATTAATGAAAATTCTGCTGATTAATGGCGGTAAAGCGTTTGCACACTCTGGCGGTGAACTCAATAATACGCTGCACGGCGTGGCGGTAAGCACTCTGCAGGAAATGGGCTATCAGATACGCGAGACGGTGATTGATCAAGGCTATGATCTGAAGGCCGAGGTGCAGAATTACCTGTGGGCGGACACGATTGTGTATCAAATGCCTGGTTGGTGGATGGGCGCGCCCTGGATTGTGAAGCGCTACATTGATGAGGTGTTCACAGAAGGCCACGGCTCGCTTTACGCCAGCGATGGCCGTAGCCGCCAAGACCCGACCAAGCAGTACGGTAGTGGTGGCCTGCTGCAGGGACGTCGCTATATGTTGTCGTTAACCTGGAACGCGCCTTTGGAAGCGTTCGATGAACCGGATAACTTCTTCGAAGGGTGCGGTGTGGATGGTGTTTACTTCCCGTTCCACAAATCTCAGGAATTTATCGGCTTAGAAGCCCTGCCGACCTTTATCGCCAACGACGTAATGAAGGCTCCAGATGTAGCGCGCGACAAATCTGCCTATCGTAAGCACCTGCGCTGCGTACTTGGCTAGGTTTCGTCGGTTGATAGCTCTTACAAGCCCTAAGTACGACTCAATCTATAGCGCAGCTTTGGCAGTGTGCGCGCGACGGGCGGCAGGCGGGTTGCCATGACTAACGTGGCAATGGCGGCATACATGGCCCACTCTTGCATGTCGGCGCGCACCACCCAAAAGAAGTGCAGCAGTACCAGCCCTAAAATGACATAGGAAAATTTGTGTAACGGCTTCCAGCGTTTACCTAAACGGCGCATCGACCATTTGTTAGAGGTCGCCCCCAATACGGCAAGGCCGATCAGTGCGATCATGCCAACAATGATGTAGGGCCGTTTGACCAGCTCGCTACCCAACAGTGTCCAGTTAAGCCCTAGAATAAACAGCGCGTAGCTGAGCATATGCAGGGTGGCGTAGGCGAGTGTCCATAGACCAAGCTGACGGCGGATCAATGCAAAGCCTTTCCAGCGGGTGAGCTTGGCGAGCGGCGTAAGGCTTAGCGTGAGCAGCAGCATCCATAGCCCGCCAATGCCGATGTTTAGCAGCAGATAATTGCCTGGCTCGGGGCCTGCGGCGTTAATCGCTACCTGCCAGCCCCAGAACACCAGCGGCGCGAGCGCCGCCAGGAAAACGCCTACCCGCCACAGTAACCATACCCGTGGTGCAGCCATTAGTAGTGCTTCCTTAAATCCATACCAGCATATAGCTCGGCAACCTCGTCGGCATAGCCGTTGAACATCTGGGTATCAATGGTATTAGCGTTGAACAGGCTGTTGGGAAGCCGCCGCTCGGTGGCTTGGCTCCAGCGTGGGTGGTCAACTTGTGGGTTAACGTTGGCGTAGAAGCCATACTCATCGGCGGCGATTCGTTGCCAGGAATTGACCGGCTGCTCTTCCACCAGTGAGATACGCACAATCGATTTAATGCTTTTGAAGCCATACTTCCAGGGCACCACCAGCCGCAAGGGTGCGCCGTTTTGGTTGGGCAGTTCACGGCCATACATGCCCATGGCGAGCAGTGTTAGCGGGTTCATAGCCTCGTCTAGGCGTAAACCTTCCACATAAGGCCAGTCGATTATCGAGAACGAAGAGCGCTGGCCAGGCATTTGCTCTGGGTCCACCAGGGTTTCAAAGCGCACGTACTTGGCTTTGCTGGTGGGATCGGCACGTCGAATCACCTCCGCAAGGGGGATGCCAAGCCAGGGAATTACCATCGACCACGCCTCTACGCAGCGCAGGCGGTAAATGCGCTCTTCAAACTGCGCAGGCTTAGCGAAGTCTTCTAGGGCAAAGCGCCCGCCGTTATTCACTTCACCATCGACCACCACGCTCCAGGGCTGGGTTTCCAGGCTGCCTGCATGGCGGGCGGGGTCGCGTTTGTCGGTGCCAAACTCAAAAAAGTTGTTGTAGCCGCTGGCATCGTCAAAGGGGGCGATTTTATCTTTATCAGGGTCGCTGGGGGTGATCGCTCGCCATTGGGTGTCGCTGATTTTTTCCTTCAGCCAGGCTGGGGCATCGCCTTCCGGCACATCAGCATAATCTTCGTTGGCGCGGACGTGGCCGGAGAGGGCAAGCCCCGCGCCTAAGCCCGCCATGCCCCCCATAAAGCGCCGTCGGGAGAGGTAAATAGATTCCGGTGTTACATCGGATTCGTGTAAATCACTCGGTTTGGCTATCTTTATAAGCATGTGGTATCTCCACTCGCTATGGGGAAAGGGTGTGACTACTGTGACCAGTTTGCATGAGAGTTATCACAACCAACTCTCTAGGTTATTACGTATTTATAACGTTGGGGGGCGAGGGGGCGGTGGGTAACCGTATGCAGAACGATGCCCCGCCACTGGCTAGGTTTTCGACGCCGATATCACCGCCCTGAAGCGTCATGATTCTGCGCGCAATCGCTAGCCCTAGCCCTGCATGGCCAACGCCACTAGAGGTTTCGCCACGATAAAACGGGTCAAAGATATGCGGTAGATCCTGTTCCGCAATGCCTGGGCCGCTATCTTGTATGCAAACCTGTGGTTCTCCATTCATTTGACTAAGCACAACGTCGATTTGGCCGCCAGCGGGGCTGTAGGCAATGGCGTTGCTGATTAAGTTGTCCAGCACACGTTCGGTCATCGCTAGGTCGGCGTACGCGGTTGGCAGTGCTGGGTTGCCACTTAACGTTAGCGCCAAGTGGTTGTCGCGTGCAGCTTGGTCGTGCTTCTGCACCACGTCATGGACCAGCTCCGCTAGCGGGAAGGGTTCTGGCACCGGCTGTTTCTCTCTTGCCTCAAGGGCGGCAAGCTCGAAGAGCTCATCCACTAAGCGGCTTAACCGACGGCCCTCTTTGAGGGCAATGTCGAGAAAGCGATCTTGTTCTTGGGGGCTGAGACGATCACGTCTTAATTTCAGGCTTTCGATATAGCCTTGCATGGAGGCTAGCGGGGTGCGTAGGTCGTGGGATACCTGGGCGATCAAACGACGGCGCTGGGCATCTTTTTCTGTCAGTTGTTCGATCTGGGTGGCAATCCGGCGAGCCATGTCGTCGAAGGTAACGTCCAGATAGTCGATCTCGTCACGCACCACGGACTGTTTGTCGTGCCATCTGTTATCGAGTTGGGACTGGCTCATGTCGCTGTTCTCGAACGCTTCTACTCGCCGTGTTAATGATCTCAGGCGGCGAGTCAGCAGGCGGAAAATAGTCAGTCCTGCGAGCATCGCCACTGTTAGGCTGACCAGCAGCGCCCAGGCGCTCATTTCCAGTAGTTTGCCACCACGGGCCATGGTTTCCGCCGCGTCGTACTCTTCACCCCGTAACACGACATATAGATATCCTTCGGGGTTGTCTGCTGTTGGCACTGGGGTAACGGAAAAGACTTTCTGCCGGTCATGGCTGCGAGGGTCGTCGCCCAATATTGGATAAAGGCTCATGTCAGCCATCAGCCTGCGTATGGGGGCCATCGAGACTTGCTTGCGTTTAATCTTCGCTGGATCTGCTGAATAAGACAGAATGGTGCCATCCAGCCCTAGCAGGTAGATCTCGATGCTGGGATTAATGGCCATGTAGAGTGCGAACAGTTCTTCCAGGGCGCTACTATCAAGCTGCCCGTTGCTGACTAGGTTTCTGTCTGACACTAGATTTTTGGCCAGATTCTGGTGTAACGCCTGATTGACCGAAGCGTTGTATTCACGCAGCGAATAGAGGCTGATGAAGGTATATAGCAGGCCGACGACGAGCAATAACAGAAACAAGCCTAAGGCTAGCCGAGTATAGAGTGTTTTCAGCATAACTTATTCGCGGAAGCGATAGCCCACCCCCCAAACGGTTTGGATAAACACCGGGTCAGCGGGATCTGCTTCGATCTTGCCCCGTAAGCGGTTGATATGGGTATTGACGGTATGCTCGTAACCTTCGTGGCTGTAGCCCCACACAGTGTCGAGCAGTTGGATACGGCTGAATACCCGACCTGGGTGGCTGGCAAAGTGCCATAACAGGTCAAATTCCCGGGCGGTGAGTTCGACAGGCTGATCTTTTATAAACACCCGCCGACGCAGCGGATCAATGCGCAGCCCGTCGGTGATTAATTCTTGCTGGCTGGGTTGCGTGACGGTGGCAGATGCCATGGCATCTACGCGTCGGAACAAGGCTTTCACCCTTGCCGATAGTTCAGCCACACTGAAAGGCTTGGTGAGGTAATCATCCGCCCCCATTTCCAGACCTAGTACGCGATCAAGCTCCGTACTTTTGGCGGTTAGCATCAGTACCGGAACGTAACCTGGGCCGGAGCGAATTTCGCGGCAAATCGACAGCCCATCCAGGCCGGGCAGCATCAAGTCGAGAATTACTAGATCGATACCCCCTTCACGAAAACGTTCAAGCCCGGTATCACCCCGTTCACAAAGAACGGGGTTCATACCAAGCTCGGCCACATGCATGCGGACGAGCTCACCGATACCCGGGTTGTCCTCAATAATCAGTACGTTTCGTGTCATAGGTATCCCAGCTTTTGAGTGCTCAGATTAATAGTGTGGCAGAAGCTTATATGTCCTCGTCTTACATGTCCTCGTCTTGCATTTCCATGTCTTTCTCCATTTCCATGCCATCGTCAGACATGCTGTCATCATGCATATCCCCGTCCATAGAACCGTCCATGGAGTCGTCCATCGCGTCGGACATATCATCCATCGCCATATCGCTTTTTCCCATTGACTCATGCTCCATTGGCGCACTCTCCATAGACTGAGACATGTCGTCTTCCATCATGCCTTCTTCGGACATCATGTCATCGGCGTGGCTAGCCGTTGCCATTAGGCTAAATAAGCAGATGGCAGTGACTGTAGTAAGCTTATTCATAGAGGTCTCTCCCCAAGATTTAAGCCTGCCTAACTGACAGGTTCAAAATCTAGCCTAGATGCTCACCATCACAGGCGGGTCACGGGGTGATAAAGAGTGTATCGCGCAAAGTTCACAAATGTGTCACGGGGACTCTAACGATAGGGCGATGTTTGTAATAACGCTTCCCCTTATTTCAACAAGTGTGTTTCAGCAAGGAGAGCGCTCATGGCCACTACACGCCGTAAACTCATGTCGTTAATTGAGCAGGGAGTGATACCTCCTGAACAAGTGCCGTTAGCGGTTAAGGTGGCGGGACTACATCCGTCGCCCCACGCCTGGGCACTGTTGATTGACCGGCTGCTGCTGTGGCTGGGTGGCTTGGCACTGGCTTGCGCGGTGCTGTTTTTCGTGGCTTTCAATTGGTCGGACATGGGCCGCCTGCCACGCTTTGCGTTAGTGCAGGCCGCGTTGGTGTTGGCGGCAGGCATAGCGGTGTGGGGTAGCGCGAGCGTGATGCTTTTTCGCGTGGCGTTAGCCGCGGCGTTTCTGTTGATAGGCGTACTACTGGCGCTGGTTGGTCAGGTTTACCAAACGGGTGCTGACCCATGGCAGCTGTTTTTCCTTTGGTGCCTGCTTAGTTTGCCGTTGGTATGGATCGCTCGTTTTGATGCCCTTTGGGTGGCATGGCTAGGACTTTTGAACCTATCAGTGTGGCTGTATAGCAGCACTTGGGGCGGCATTTTAGGCAGTGTGTTCTTGGCTGATAATGCCGGTTTATGGGGGCTGGTGCTGATCAACTTAGCGGCTCAAGTCGTCTGGGAGTGGGGCGTGCAGCGCCGAGGTTGGCCGGGGCGTTGGGCAATTTGTTTGTTGGCGCTGGGTAGCGGCGTGCCGCTGACGCTACTGATGATGGCGTGGGTGAGTGGGGAAACGCATGCGTTGACACCGATTGTGGCGGTTTACCCCGTGTGGTTGGCAGTGCTGTATGGCGTTTATCGTCAGTGGCGGCTTGAGCTATTTATGTTGGCAGGGGGCTGCGTCTCGCTGATAGCGGTGGTCACATTGCTACTCGCACGCTACGTATTATGGGAAGGCCAATGGAATGAAGGCGGCTTGCTGTTGCTGGCAGGTGCGGTCTTTGCCATGGGGGCGGCAGCGGTGATGTGGCTGAAGCGATTAAACGCGGAGGAGGCGTCATGAGTCAGTCTATGAGTACGTTAAAGCAGCGATTAACTCAGGCTGGCATTGCGCTAAATGAGCCTTCATCTACAACGCCGCTGGAATCACCCTGGTTTGTGCGGGTTCTGCAGGCGTTTTCCGGCTGGTTAGCAGCGCTGTTTCTGTTGGGCTTTATTGCCACGGCAGTGGTATTTGTACTGGAAAGCTCAGTGGCTTCTCTTGTCGTAGGCAGCCTGTTGATTGGCGGGGCATTTGCGCTACTACGCGCCGCACGAAGCGATGTGTTGGAGCACATGGCGCTGGCGTTTAGCTTAGCTGGGCAATTATTAGTAGCCTGGCCAGCGGTCGAGATGTGGGGTGTTTCCGCAAGCCTATGGTGGGTACTGCTGGCGCTACAGTGCTCGCTGGCGCTGATCATGCCGAGCCAGGTTCACCGCAGTATGTCGGCGTTTTTAGCAAGTTTAGCGTTAACGATGGCGTTGGCAGCCAATGGACTGGCACCGGTGGCGATTGGCATGGTGGTGCTGGTGCTGACACTGCTCTGGTTGAATGAATGTCGTTGGCCTGGGCGCATAGGGGCGGTTCAGGCATGGGGGGCTGGCCTGTTAATGGGAGTGTTGGTGCTTCAAGGGCAGGCGTACTCTAACCAGCTTGCCTGGCTTTACGATTCAGACGCTCAGTGGTTTGACCCATGGCTTGCCAGTTGGCTGAGCACTGCTTTGGTGGCGTTGGCCTTAGTGTGCGTTATTCATCAGGCATTTCGTCAGCATTCTCAGCCTGCCATTGTGCAACGCTTGGTGATTTATGGCGCAGTCGCGCTAGTGGCGGTGGTATCAGTGTATATGCCGGGGCTTGGCGCTGGGGTTACCGTACTATTGCTCGGATTTACGCTTGGTCACCGGGTGCTGATGGGAAGCGGTATTTTGTTACTACTGATGGCGGCTAGTAATTATTACTACTGGCTGGAGGTGACGCTGTTGATGAAATCACTCATGTTGCTGGCAATGGGGGCGTTGCTGTTATCCATTCGCTGGGGACTGAAGCGTTGGTGGCTAAACCGATGGTTAACAGTGCATAAGCCCATGCCGCTAGGAGATGCTAATGAGCCGTAACGTGAAGCGAAACCGCTGGATAGTCATTGTTGCCACTGCTGTTGTGCTAGCGGTGGTTAACTGGGCCATTTGGCAGAAAGAGCATCACCTGGCCGAAGGTGAGATTGTTTATTTGGAGCTTGCTCCGGTTGATCCGCGCTCGTTAATGCAGGGTGACTACATGGCGCTAAGCTTTGCCTTGGCTAACCGTATTCGTATGCAGCGTGCAATTGATCGCCACGAAGAGGCGGATGGAAATGCCATGCAAACGGCAGCCAATGACAGCGTGGTGGTTCGTTTGGATGAAGCATCAATCGCCCACTTCCAACGCTTGGATGATGGCACGCCGCTAGGCGATGACGAAAGACGCTTACGCTACCGGTTGCGCAATGGGAACGTGCGCTTTGCTACGGATGCATTTTTCTTTCAGGAAGGCCACGCTGAGCGTTTTGAGCTCGCCCGTTATGGTCAGTTTCGAGTCAACGAGCACGGCGAGCTGCTACTAGTCGCGCTATATGACGAAGAACTCAAGGCGCTGGGCGAAATGGAGCGGTGATGCGTGTATTAGCGTTCCATTCCAATGGCTGCGTATCGTTCGGCAAGAAAGTCTAACAGTGCTCTGACAGAGGGCAGCAAGCCTCGACGGGAAGGATAAACCGCATGAATAACTTCCCGTCGAGGCTCCCATTCAGGCACTACTTGCACTAGCTTATTTGAGGCCAACGAATCGCCTAGCATTAAACTTGGAAGTTGCACCACACCAACGCCAGCCAGTGCTGCTCTATAAAGTGCGGTCATATCAGTGGTAATAAACCGTGGCGAATGCTCAATTTGGCACTCTTCACCGTCGCGTTGAAGGTGCCAAGTGTGAGCTTCCTCTGGCCTTGCTCTGCTTAGACTAGGCAGTTTGCTAAGATCGTTGGGCGTTGATGGCATGCCGTGTTGTTCAATCAGTATTGGGCTTGCTACCAAGCATTGCCCGCGATCCGATAGTACCTTCAGAACAAGCTCGCTATCTTCTAAAGGAAAGGGGCGGGCGCGGAGTGAAATGTCAAAACCCTCAACAAACGGGTCAATACGGCGGTTAGTTCCTTCCAGATGTATCAGGACATCTGGGTAGAGCACCATGAAATCAGCCAGTATTGCACTGACGTGAAAGCTCAATAGCCCCGTGGGACAACTGATGCGGATGGTACCGCAGGGCACTTGTTGGGTTTCTTCGATGAACTGCTGGGCCGCTTCAGCTTCCACTAGCATGGCTTTGCAGTGCTGGTAGTAGCGTTGGCCAATATCAGTGAGTGTTAGGTGGCGGGTCGAACGGTGCAACAAGCGCACGTTAAGCTGACTTTCTAACTCTCCCACTCGTCTGCTTAATTTTGATTTGGCAATGCCCAGCGCACGGCCCGCTGGAGAAAACCCTCCATGGTCGACTACCTTCACAAAATAATAAAGATCATTCAGATTAGGGGGCGTCATGTGTTCTCCCTGTGCAACGCTGTGTCTTAATTTTCTATCTAATCATCGAGTCAGCGAACTACTAAACTCTGTATGGCATGCGCAAGAGCTGTTGGATCTGTGTTTTCCAAAAGCCCACTCAGGCTAATAGATAAAGGAGTATGTCATGGCTAACCCCTATGTTCGTCTCGATAAAGATAACGCTGCCGTTCTTTTAGTAGATCACCAAACTGGGCTGTTGTCCTTAGTTCGTGATATTGACCCTGATCGGTTCAAAAATAACGTACTGGCGCTTGCTGACTTGGCGAAATACTTTGGTCTGCCAACGATTCTTACCACAAGCTTCGAAGATGGGCCTAATGGGCCGCTGGTACCTGAATTAAAAGAGATGTTTCCAGAGGCGCCTTACATCGCACGCCCTGGACAAATTAATGCCTGGGATAACGAGGACTTCGTAAAAGCGGTTAAGGCGACGGGTAAGAAACAGCTGATTATTGCGGGCGTGGTGACCGAGGTATGTGTGGCTTTCCCGGCGCTTTCCGCACTTGAAGAAGAGTTTGATGTGTTCGTGATCACCGATGCATCGGGGACCTTTAACGAACTTACCCGTGATGCTGCTTGGGACCGCATGAGTAGCGCCGGTGCCCAGTTAATGACCTGGTTTGGTGCTGCCTGCGAACTTCATCGTGATTGGAGAAATGATATTGAAGGCCTAGGGGCGCTCTTTTCTAATCATATCCCCGACTATCGCAACTTAATGAATAGCTACAGCACTTTGACACAATCCTCTGATAAGAAGTAAACCATGCTCATGACTGGGGGCAGGTAGGCCCCTGGTCATTGCTTGCAAGGATGGCATTAATCCGTTGTCCATCAATTATGGAATACCACCATGCCCCCTGAACATAGTGCAGAGTCACCCGAAGAGTCCGGTGCGCTAACACTGAAGATATGTCATCGCGTGAAACCCGAGGCGCGGGCTGAGTATGAAGCATGGTTAAAAAAAATCATCCATGTGGCGGGTCAGTATCCTGGTCATCTTGGCGTGCATATTCTTCGTCCTGCTGAGGGGCACCATGATTATGAAATAGCGCTTAGGTTTGCCTCCCATGCTGAAGCCGGGAGATGGCTTGAGTCTGCCGAACGAAAGGCGTTGATCAATGATGCGTTACCGGCCTTTCGGGAAGAGGAAGTCATCCAGATTCAAAGCGGTATCGATTACTGGTTCTCGCCACCTAATGCACCTGTTAACAAACAGCCTGTGCGCTGGAAGCAGTGGCTTGTTACAACCTCGGTTATCTGGCCTCTCACCATGTTGGTTCCGTTTCTTTGGGGGCCGCTTTTCGCGTTATTTCCCTGGTTGAATACATGGGGTATTCGCCACGGTGTTGTTGCTGCCAGCGTGGTCGGGCTGGTGGTCTATGTGGTGATGCCCCGTGTGGTGCGTCTAGTCGCGTCATGGATGTTTCGCTGATATCTATTAAGTTATAGCAATAGGCCCTTGGCTGGGTAACGTGCAATATAAGAAGGAGAAGGCGATGTCTGATACACCTGCAAGCCCCTTTACCATTGAACATGAAACCAGCGATACCAAGGGACGCTATGTGCTCGCTTAACGAGTATTCGACACTTTCCTGCCTCTCACTTCTGGAGAAATTCCTATGAGCTGGATGCCCGATATTGAGCCTAAATGTCCTTCCGCAGGCAACCTACACGATATTGAAACACTGATCGTACCTCGTGCACACGACCTAGGTGGCTTTGAGGTACGACGTGCGCTTCCCGCGCCCAAGCGCCAGATGGTTGGCCCGTTTATTTTTTTTGATCAGATGGGGCCCGCTGAATTTCTTAGAGAGGATGGTATCGATGTTCGTCCTCATCCCCATATTGGACTTGCTACGGTCACTTACTTGTACCAGGGAGAGTTCCAGCATCGGGACAGTCTGGGGACTAATCAGATGATTCATCCTGGGGCGGTTAATTGGATGGTTGCTGGTAATGGCGTGACCCATTCCGAGCGTACTAGCCCCGCTACACGTCAGAATAAGCACTCCCTGTTTGGTATTCAGACGTGGGTGGCATTGCCTGAAGCATACGAAGATAAACCCGCCAGCTTTGCGCACCATGGGCAGGAGACATTGCCGCTGCTTAAAGGTGAGGGTAAAGAGGTTCGTTTGATTCTGGGTACGGCATGGGGTGAACAGGCGCCTGTACAGACCTTTTCGGAGATGTTCTATGCGGATGCAGTTCTCCAGCCAGGTGCTAAGCTTCCTTTGCCAGATGGCCACGAAGACCGTGGGCTCTATGTAACGTCGGGTAGCGTTAGTATTGCAGGGGATATCTTTGATGCGGGACAAATGATGGTTTTCCGCCCGGGTGACCCCATTACCGTAACTGCGGGCGAAAGCGGAGCTCGGCTAATGCTGCTCGGCGGCGAAACGCTCAATGGACCACGCTATATCTCCTGGAACTTCGTGGCGTCTTCCCGGGAAAAATTAGCGGCTGCTAAGCAGGCGTGGATGGAAGGTGACTTCGAGCATGGGCGATTTAAATTGCCGCCGGGGGACGATGAAGAATTCATTCCTTTTCCAGACCAGCAGCGTAATTAATTCGTAGCGGAAGGGCTGGCTATTAAGCCAGCCCAATTGTTACTTCAATAGTAATTACTTCAACAGTAGCTGCTTGAAAAGTTGCTGCTTAAATAGCGACGTCATTAGCTTGGCATGTGGCCAAAGCGGCCGTTGTTAAAGTCTTCTATCGCTTCAATGATGTCACGTTCGCTATTCATCACAAACGGCCCATGACCTACCACTGGCTCATTGAGCGGCTCGCCACTCAGCAGCAACAGGGTTGCGTCATTATTGGCTTCAAGTGTCAGCGCGTCACCCGCTCTTGAAAGCTCGGCTACTTGCGCGTCACGCAGTACCTCTTCGCCATTGACTTGAACCGTCCCTTTTAGCACGACCAGCAGGGTTGTCCATCCATCCGGCTGCGTCAGCGTGGTTGTCTGGCCACCGTTTAGTCGCACATCCCATACGTTCATCGGTGAGAACGTCTGTGCTGGGCCCGCGTGGGCCTTACGGTTGTCATCTATATAGCTGCCGGCGATCACGCGGACGCTCCCAGCTTGATCAGGTAGCGCTGCCACAGGAATCTGGGCATTAAAAATTGCCTGATAGCCTGGCGTCGCCATTTTGTCTTTAGCGGGTAAGTTTACCCACAGCTGAACCATCTCTAGTGTACCGCCTTGCTCTGTAAACGCGGGCGAATGAAACTCATCGTGCAGGATACCCGCACCCGCCGTCATCCACTGCACGTCGCCTGGGCCAATTACGCCGCCTTTGCCCGTTGAGTCGCGGTGCGCCACTTCTCCTTGGTAGACAATCGTGACGGTTTCAAACCCGCGGTGCGGGTGTTGCCCGACACCACGTGGCCGCGTGGTGGGAGTAAAGTCGGCGGGCCCAGCATAGTCCAGTAACAAAAAGGGACTCAACTGCTCGGAGCGTGGGCCATAGGAGAACAGCGAACGCGCCGGAAAGCCGTCACCCACCCAGTGAGGGCGTGGAGCGCTGGTAACACCTACTAACTTTTTCATCGTTTCTCCTTAAAGAGTACGTTGCTGGTTAAGAAGGGTACGTGTTAAGTGAAGCATGTAATAGATAGTGCAACTGAGACTCAGTGTTGCAGTGTTGGAACACTAGATGCTTGCTGGATTGAAGAACGTCGTCTGTACTTTGCTCAACCACTGGCATGGATGCACTGTGTTCAGCGCAGGGCTGGCGGTTTTATTGCCAGTTAGTGGCTGGTTGTTTGGCTCACTTACTTTTAATGACAAGGTTGGTATGAAAAAAAACAGCTTGTGGCCTGTGTGGGTTGTGCTGGTTGTCACTTTGGTGTTTTCCAGCGTTAGCACAGCGCAAACTCAAGGAGATGAGAGCGAAAATGAGCGGTGGTTCGCTATTGACTCGCTTAACGCAGGGCTAGGAGAGGTGCCGGAAGAGGCTAAACGAATGTCGCCACGGGAAGCGGTCCGTAGCTTTTTAACCTTCACCGAAAGTGGCAATTACGCCTCAGCCGCGCATTTGCTTAATCTAAACGGCATTGATCCAAGTGAGCAGCAGGCGAGGGGAGCTGAGCTTGCGAGGCAGTTAGCGGAGGTACTAAAGCGTGGTGAGTGGCTAAATGCCTCGAATCTGCCGGCTCGCCAAGACGCAGCGATTGAAGACGCTTCTGGTCAGAACCCTTTAGCGGGTTCGCCACGACGAAATATAGAGCTGGCAGCATTAAAAGTAGAAGGACAGGCTTATGATGTTCGGATAGGGCGTTATCGAATCAATGAAGAAGATCCTGTTTGGCTAGTAATGCCAGAGAGTGTGTCGTCTATTCCAGCTCTCTATGAAGAGTATGGGCCTTCAATGCTAGAAAGCTATATTCCAGAACGGCTGAAGGCATCGTTTGGCATACTAAAAATTTGGGAATGGTTAGCGATCCCGGTTTTTTTAATCGCCATTGGCACGGTAGGCATGGTGACTTACTACGTTGTTGGGCTAGTGGCACGTATTCTGCCTTCAGGCGTGTCTACTATTTTCGCCGATCAAATTGGCGTGCCCATGGCGATGATTGTTATGTCGCTGGTAACGCAGATGTTGCTGGACTACGTTGTATCGTTTTCCGCCATTGTGACGACGACGTTCCGCGTATTGTTGATCTCAATTATGGCCTGGGGTGCTGGTACCATTGCACTACGCTTGATCGACACGATCATGCTGCGCATGACACGGCGCTTAGTCGGGGAAATTGACGATACTAAGCCTAAAGATAAACGTCGTCTGTTAACCTCGCTGTATGCTTTGCGCCGCGTGATTATCTTAATCACCGTCATTGGTGTGTCGGTTTATGTACTGGGGCAGATCCAGCTGTTTGAGTCTTTAGGCTTGTCGCTGTTGGCGTCGGCTAGTGTGCTGGCCGTACTGGTAGGTATTGCCGGCCAAGCGGTGTTAGGCAATATCCTCTCTTCTTTTCAGCTGTCGCTTGCCAAGCCTATACGAATTGGTGACTTGGTCATCTTCGAAGGGCAATGGTGCTATGTTGAGGGCATTTTTTATACCTTTATTCGACTGCGCTCCTGGGATGAACGACGTGTCATCGTGCCGGTTACCTACTTTACGTCTAAGCCGTTTGAAAACCTCTCGGTGAAGAGCACTAAAATGTACCGCTTCTTAGAGCTGACGCTGCATTTAAGCGCTGATATTTCTCAAGTGAGGGAGATGTTTTTAGCCTATGCCCAGGAAGAAGATAATGTCATTGAGCATCATAAACTGCTTTGTTATGTGACCAAGCAAACTGCCTACGCGCAAACGGTCACTTGCTATTTAATGACATCGGATCCTATGGCGGGCTGGACGGCCGAGATGAACATTCGCGAGAAAATGTTGGCCTTTATCCGCGATAACCATCCAGAGTGGTGGCCAAGAGAAGTCATGGTTATCAGCCATGAGGATATTGCACGCGGAGATGGACAAGGCAAGCGTTCACAGGACGCGGATAGCTCTGCGGATAAACCGTCTGAGTAGAGGGCAACTAGGCAGCGGCATGTGCCGCTGTCTGGAGTATCAGCTTGTGGGTATTTCATCGTGGTTCACGTTGAAATGTCAGCAGGCCATACGTCATGGTAGCGAGACCACCTCTAACGGGATATCTACGCCGAACTGCTGCAACATACGTTGGAAGGTTTCGACGTTATAGGCATCACTTTCTGTTACTAGGCCACGAATCTGTCCTGTGCCCTGTGTGCCGTTGCCTAGCCCCGCGACAATCGCTTCGGCGGGATCGAGGAAGCGGCAGTTTGGACGCGCCGACTCGAAGTAAGAACGCAACCATGGTAGATGCGTACTTGAAAGCGTCAGAGTATCGATATCAGGATTCTGTTGGAAAACGTCGTCTATAAAAGCAGTGACCGCTTGCTGAGTTGTCTTCGGGTCGAATATGAAGGCACCATTCTCGACAAGTTCCACCATGGAGGAGGCATTGATCAAGCTGACATTATCCGGATTAGGCGCATGGTGAGCGATGAATTGCTTCAGAGGTGAACTTTCGATGAGAGAATGCACCCCCATGATGCCAATCTTGCCAGTTACCGATATGGCAAGCGCTTCTGCGATAGGTGGGTAGACGCCGAACAAGGGGACCAATGTGCTTTGACGAATATCGTCCAGCACCATAATAGAGGGTGCGTTCGAGGCGATAACGATGGCGGAGGGTGTGTAGCTCTCGAGGAAACGTAGCGTACGATGCATAACTGTGAGTAGCTCATCCCGCCCTTTGCTGCCATAAGGAAAGCTCGCCCGGTCAGCGAAATATAAAATATCCTGTTTGGGAAGGCGTTTGTGTATCTCGGCAACAATGGCATAGCTACCGATACCCGCGTCGAAAACAGCGATAGGTTGGTGCATAGCAAGATCCTTGGCGTCAGCTGGTAAATCCTAATGATCCATAATGTTTAAACGCTATGGAAGCGTTATTTCCAGCGACTGCTAAAGAAGGAAAAAATCATATTTCAGGCAAGAGAGGGGAAGGGATAGCTATAGATGCACCCGTTGATCAAACGGCTGAATGCTGGCTCTAGCTTACTGCTCGTTTTTAACGATACAGCTAGCGAAAGGAAATACAAGGACGTTAGGAAATTGTCATGATGAAATCACAATTACAGGTAGTGCAGCGTTTTCTTCCCGATTGGGGCGTTACCTATGGCCCGGCAGGCGATGGCCGTTTTCCGGCGATCGCGCCCTATGCTAGTGCTGTACATAGTGCCTCAGATGTCGTTTGTGGTCTGCTAACAGCTTGCTGTTAAAAAAGCCGACTACTTTTATGTAATCGGCTGTTTTGCTTTCTTTGCAGCCCTGTAGGCTACGGTCGAACGGCGGTAACTTCAATTTCTACTAGCCAACCGGGATTGACTAGTGCATCGACGACCATGGCAGAGCGAACGGGTAGGTTAGGCTGTTCTTCGGTACCGAAGAATTGCGTGTAGCCAGCCATAAAGCCCTGGAAATCGACTGTCTCGCCCTCTGGCGCGACAAGAAACGCCTGCATTTTTATAATATCGCCTACCCCTAAACCTAGGTTTTCTAACTGCGCTTTAATGCGGTTCATTACCGTCACTGTTTGCTCTTCGGTGGTTCCAAATGCTTCTGCACTATTTGGATCGGCATCTTCATTGATGATACTAGGAACGGTGCCACTAAGATAAACCGTCGCACTGCTAGAGGGTATCTCAACCGCTTGTAGGATAGGAAAATCAGAATTGGGAATAGGGTGGCGAATAATGTCTTCCGCTAGTGCAGTGCCAGCATAGGCGGAGAGCAACGTTAGCCCGATAATAGCGTTTCTAAAACTCATCATTTAATTCCTTTTGAATTGCTTGTGGTTGAGTGAAAAAAAGTTAGCGCATACTCGCAATCTGTTCTGCACTAGCTTGGTTGTCAGTGTAATTATTGCCAAAATTGGTGCGGATAAAGTTCACTACCGAAGCAACTTGTTCATCTTCCAATAAGCCACCTAAAGCGGGCATAGCTTTATGACCGTAGATAACCAAGCTGATTGGGTAGGCAGCCGTCATTAAGTTGGGATTGTTAGCAAGCGCTGGGTATTCTCCTGCCCCTTTGGCACCTTGCCCACTGGGCATGTGACAACCGGCACAAACACCTGCATAGATGGATGCGCCGTCAGTTTGTGTCAGCATGGAAGGGTCATCGAACCAGTTGCTCGTATCAATGGAAGTCTCCTGGGCCATAAGTGGCATAGAGAGTAAGAGTGCAGTCATTGAAGTGAATAGTGTTTTCATATCGCGAACTCCTTAAGCCTCTGTAATAGTGGTGTGTAGGCGTTCGACGGCATCCAGAGCGGAGAGTACGGCCCCTTCCATCCAGGCCGGAAGATACGAAATATGCTCGCCTGCCATTAACGTTCGCCCGTCCATTACGGTGGCGTCTTGGTAGTCCGCTTCACGATCTTGCCATAGCCCATAACAGCCCAATGTCCATGGAACACGATGCCATGCCACTGAAGCGCCGGTTTTGAACTCATCGTAATATTGAGGGTGAATCTGCGATCCGTATTCCATGACCTTAGCGATTCGGTCTTCGGGAGAGAGGGCGTTAAATTGATAGGCGTAAGCACCCCATGGGTAAGCAGCTAAAAGCACGCCCGGGCCATCGCTAAACATGTTGTAGGGCGGGTAAGAAATTAGCGTAATAGGCAGGTTGGTATAGCTAATGCCGCCGTAGATGTGTTCATCCTCTTCCCAAAAGCGTCGCTTAAACTCAATGCCCGCTTTGAAGGCTGATGCGTAGGGCATGGAATCAATGATCTTGCTCATACGTGGTGAGAAGTCATGATCAATCTGGCTGAGTACCGAAAAAGGAATGGTGCAGATGCAGTAATCGGCGGTTTCTGTTTGTTCATTACTGCCGCTATCGGCGGAGACCCAAGAGGCTGTTACGCGATTACCTTCGTGGCTAATTCGGGTAACTTTAGCGTTATAAGTGATCAGCTCGCCAACTTGCTCTTCAAACCCTTTAGCAATCATGTCCATCCCACCCACTGGTTGGAAGATGGTGGACTGCATATGCAAGTTATCGCCTGTCGTTAGATTGCGCCAAAGCGTTGAATTCAGTATGTCAGAAAGGGCGTTCACTTGAGATGGCTCAGGCTTTCCATCAACGCCGCCACCTTCAGGGTGCGACCAACCGCGGAAAGAGGAAGACTCACTCCCTGTTACATAATCTAAATTGTCGTTTAGCGCCCCATAGCGTTTGAGTGCGGCAACGAGTTTTTCTGCATCTTCAGCACTAACCGCTTCATCTAGACCCTTTTGATCAACGACTTTGGCAAGTAATTCTGCGACGTGTCCTCTGAAATCAGTGGCCACCTCCTTAAAGCGTTGAGGTTTACCATTAAAGGCCTCTGAGTCATGTAGGTAGGCGTTATAATTTACCTGAATGAAAGGCTCCAGTTTAACTCCGAAGCGTTTGCAGTAATCCAATACAGCAAAATGATCTGACGGGATTCGCCAAGGGCCAGGGTTTAAGTAATTGCCTTCGGCAAAGTCGATATGCTGGGTAAATCCACCTAATTCGGTATAGCTGTCGCCTCCACGTAATGTCCAACAACGGCCTCCGGCCTTATCGCGATACTCGAGAATTTTTACGTTGTAGCCTGCATTACGCAACTCAAAGGCTGCTGTCATGCCTGCTAACCCAGCGCCTAAAATTAAAATGTTGGTATTGTCAGGGGCTCCCTGTAGGTTTAGTCGACCCCGCCAGTTAGACGGTGAAGCAAAACCCATTGTGCTCATTGCGGAATACATTGCCGCCGCCCCTGCGACTGCGCCCACCATGCCTAAAAAAGACCGACGCGTAACACCTTCTGGGTTGAATGACATTGCTACCTCTCTATGAAGTCATAGGCAGGTAACTAGAGTCCATTCAGCTTTTCAGTTTCATCCTATGCATAGCATTAAGAGCAATGTCTTAAGAGCAATGTTTTGAATTTAAGGACTAATCTGCAGGGCTCTAATTATCTAGCCGATATACGGTACATGCAGATATATGCATGTACCGTGCCAGATTTAATAACCCATTGTTTTAACTAATTTAGTTAAAGTTTATAAATGTTATAAGAATCACAAGCGTAGGTGTAAATTCCAGATTAGTGCGCGCCTTTAGGGGTTATCTCTTTTTTGGTGCGAGAAGGGGAGATCGCTTGCGGGTGAGCAGATACCAGACTTTATCCATTGCTGAACGTTACTCTCTTCAATCAGAAAGCCGTCTCGTTAGCTAAAAGCTGTGGCTGTAAGGATGGCCGTTTTAGGCAAACCGCTAATACGTAACTCAGCTAGCCAAGCCTGAATACGAAGCTTGGCTAGCTAAACGCTTTATCCTGTCGGCAACAATGACTTCTATCGAGTTGGCGAAAATCTAAGCATGGCGGCCAATCAGGGTTAAAAAGCCATCTTCATCGATAAACCCTTTATCGCCGGTGACAAACCAGCGTTGGCCATCGAGTTCTTTAATGGCGGCGGCTGTGCGTTTCGGGTCGTTTAGGTAGCCCCGCATCACCTGAGGACCGCTGATCAAAATCATGCCTGCTTCTCCGGTAGGCTGTTCCGCAAAGCTTTCCGGTTCAACGATTTTAAAGCTGGTGCCGGGGAGCGGCATGCCGACGGTACCAGCTTTACTGCCTTGCTGTATTGTCTGGTAATGAGCGCCCAACGAATCCGGTAGATTGACCGATGCCACAGGAGCGGTTTCGGTTGCCCCGTAGCCTTTATAAATTGGCTTATGGAATTTTAGGACGAAGTCGCTGCATACCTGCTCATCCAATGTTTCGGCACTGACAACGACTGCCCGTAGGCTTTCTAGCATGAGTGGGTGCACTTTGGGGCTGTGGTTTAGGTGCTGTAGAAAGTCTGATGTGCCGAACATCAGGGTAGCTTTGTGCTTGGCGACAGAGCTGGCAATACCAGCAGTGTCGTTGGGGGCCGCGTGGCAGACCAACGGCAGGCCTTCGATAAGTGGCAGCAGTTGGGTAACGGTGAGACCAAAGGCATGAAACAGCGGCAGCGAGCCGATCACCACATCGTCATATTGGGTATTAAGCACATCGGAGGTCTGCTTAATATTGGCCATCAGGTTGCGGTGGCTCAGCATGACGCCTTTAGGCTGTCCTTCGCTTCTACTTGGAAACACAATGGCGGCGGTGGCATTGGCATCTCTACTGCGGCAGTAAAGGCGCTGAAGCAGCCACGCAGGTAGCAGGCGAACGGCAAGCCAAGTGCTGACGCGTTCATGGCGTCGGATATCGGCTTGTAGGTCTTCCAGGTAAATCGTCTGAGTATTTGCTAGCCGCTGGCTGATGTTTAACCCTTGTTGCTGGAGTTTTTCGACGAAGTGGCGCGAGGTCAGCACTGTATTGATGTCGGCTTGGGTGAGCGCCGCAGAAAACGCGTCTTCTTTCGCGGTGCCATTGGGTCTGTCGTTAAAATGATAGTTGAGGCTAACCAGTGTTTTTCCAGCCAGAAGTGTTGCCATATTGGCCAGTGCACCCGCGCTGCTATTGGGCAGCAGTAGGCCCACGTTTTGCTCAGGGGTTAGCGTGTGGATGCGCTTTGCAATATGCAGACTGGCGGTAAGTGCTTGGCCTGCCGTCAGCGGGTGGCTAAGGGTATCAGTGAGTGCTTGTGCGCCAAGGTTACGCTTCACGCTACGAATCCAGGCGTCGGGCAGCGAGGGCAGCTCATCGATAGCATGTTGCCACGAGTTAGTTGCTTGTTCGAAGATGCGCCGTTTGAGCACGTCGGCCGGGGTGTCTTTAGGCAGCGGCTTGCCAAACGCAACGACGACTGAGCGATGGAGAGGCGCGTTACGCAGCTCTTTGAGTTTGCTGGATGAGCGAGAAAACTGGCTACCCCACAGGCCGCGCAAGTAAAACGGCACAATACGTACCTCTGGGTTCGCCAGCTTACACGCGCGTTCATAGCCTCGGCGCAGCTCGCCTAGCTGGCCGTTGCGGCTGATCGCGCCTTCGGGGAACAGGCATACCACTTCACCGTTATTCAGCTGTTCGGCAACCGCGGCTAGGGCGTTTTCGGCTCCTGCGCCCCGTTCGATAGGAATACAGCCCAGCGCCTTAAAAAACCAGCGCAAATACCAACGCTGATAAATATCCTTCAGCATGACAAAGCGCACGGGGCGAGGGCTGGCAATTTGCACCATTGCCCAGTCTACCCAGCTGATATGGTTGCCAAGCAGCAGCACGCCGCCTTGGGCGGGCAGGTGCTCTAACCCATGAACATCAACACGATAGCGGCGGGTGAGCAGAAAACTGAGTAGAAAGCGTACTAAGCTTTGCGGCAATTTGAAGATAGTGTAGCCACCGCCCACCATGGCAACGGTCGCCACGAGCAGCAACAGGTAGTGGCTATCTACACCTGCCAGGGCAAACAGCGCGGTAAGCGCCAAGAAACCCAGCATAGACAGATTCTGAATCCAGTTATTAGCAGCCAACACAGTGCCTAGTTCATGGTCTGCCGCATGAAATTGAATCAGTGCATTGAGCGGTACAATGAATAACCCGCCCATCATGCCAATAAATACAAAGTTCAGCGCTTGGCTGATGGGGGTGGTGAGCAGTGGCAGGCACCACAGACCCACCGCAACGCCGACAGCGCCTAATGGAATCAAACCGGTTTCAATACGGTTACGCGACAGCTTGCTGGCAAGCAATGATCCTAACGCAATCCCAATACCGCTAGCGGCAAGAATTCCTTGCAGTACTAAGGTGTTATCAATGCTGAGTGCATCTTTGGCGTAGGCGGGAAACGCGGCGAGCAGCACCTGGCCCACCGACCAGAAAGTCGCAAGACCGATAATTGACAGCCGCAGCACCGGTTGGCGGCCCAGAATGCTCAGGTTGTCTTTGAGTGCGCTGCCTTTGATATAGCGCTGCCAGGTGAGCGGGGTCGTCGAGGGCTGTGCGTTATCCGGTTTCAAGCGATACAGTGCCATCACTTGTATAACGCTGTTCAACACCAGCAGCCAGCCCAGCGGCGCAATGCTGCGTAATAGCTCGCCGGGTGTTTGGGCGCTGGGCAAGATCCAGCTTTCAAACAGCGCGGTAAAGGCCACGGTGCCTGCCAAAATGGCACCAATGGTGACGGCCTGGATAAGTCCGTTAGCTTCTGCCAAGCGGGGTTTGCCAAATAGCCCTTTCACCAAGCCATACTTTGCGGGGGAGTAAAAGGCTGACTGAATTGCCAGTATTAGCGTCATGGCAAACGCCAGCCAAAACCAGCCTTGGTAATAAGCGGCGGTGATGCCCAGTGAAACAGCGACAGCGGCCCAGGCGGAAACCCGGAGAATGCGAACTTTGGGGTAGCTATCCGCCACATGACCTGCGGGGCTGAACAGTAAAATAAACGGCAAAAGGATAAGCCCATTGACCAATGCCGTCAGTACCACCTGGGTTTCGCCATCGTAGCTTTTAAAAATCGTGTTTTGAATGACGATTTTATGCCCTAAATCCACAAAGGCATTCAAGAAAATGGCAATCAGGTAGGGCCAAACACCCGTGATGCGTAGTAAAGGTTGCATGAAATGACGCCTTATAAACCAGAAGTTAGGGCACTTTCGGTAAATGGGGTTAATGTTGCAACTCTGGTGGTTCAAGTTGTGTTATTTGGGCTTTACGGTATCGTTATACGCTACTTTATATGTCTGGAGGTTGTGTGTCTCAGACAAGCGCGCTTATTGATACCTTAAAACGCCAGCTGCGCTCCCAGGGGAAAACCTACGCTGATGTGGCGTTATGGCTTGGGTTGAGCGAGGCCTCGGTCAAACGGCTATTCGCTGAGCAGCACATCACCCTAGAGCGGCTAGAGCGTATTTGCGATCAGCTTAACCTGGAATTTGCTGAGTTGGTGCAATCCATGCAAGAGGAAGAGCACCGTTTGCAGGAGCTGACCCAGGCGCAGGAGCAGAGCATTGTCGATGATCGTGAGCTGTTCTTGGTCGCTGTGTGTGTGATTAACGGCTATCGGTTTGATGAAATTCATCACCAGTACCAGCTCAGTGAGGCGCAGTGCACTCGGCAACTGCTGGCGCTAGAACGGCTAAAGCTGATTGATCTATTGCCGGGTAATCGAATCCGGCGGCGTGTGGCCGCGAATTTTCGTTGGCGGCCTGGCGGCCCCATTCAGCGTTTTTTCCAGCAATATATTGCCACAGAGTTTTTTCAGTCCCGTTTCGATAGCGACAGCGAAAAGCTAATTGTGCTGAATGGCCTGCTTTCTCATGCGGGTAATGCTGAATGGCAACAAACGATGCAGCGGCTGGCAAAAGAGTTTCACGCCCTGTGTGAACGCGAAAGCGGGCTGCCCATTAATCAGCGCTTTGGTACCACCTCAGTGCTGGCTGTGCGTCAGTGGCAATATGCGTTGTTCCAGGGCTATAAGCGGTAAGGCTAGGTTCGACATGCCACGCGGCTATCACGATGTATTGCGAAAGAGTGCTGCTTCCTGCGCTAGCCACTCGGTAAAGCGGCCCACCGCAGGTGGCATTTCCCCATCAGGAGGCAAAATCAAATCATAGGCGAAGGGGGAAATGAGGGGATAGTGCTCTTCAAAAGGGCGCACTAAAACACCGCTTGCAAGCCGGTCGGCAACGAGTGGGTAGCTGGCAAGTACCACGCCTTGGCCGGCAATGGCTTGATCTAAGGCCAGGCTATAGAGCGAATATTGGCGCTGGTTAGGCATTTTACTTATCGCTATCCCAACCGCTTTGAACCAATCGCTCCAGCCTGGGATGTGGCGCTGGTTGGCATGGGTACACCAATCCACGGTGAGTAGCGTCTGTGTTAGTAAGTCGCTGGGCGATTTTATCGTTGCCTGTGCTAATAAAGTGGGCGAGCAAACGGGAAATAGTGTGTCTTCAAAAAGACGTTGGCTAGAGACGCCTGGCCAAGGACCTTGTCCGTAGCGCAGCGATAAGCGCGCCCTGTTTGGCAGCCATAACGGTTGGGTTAGGCGAGACTCGGCATCTAGCGATATTTCTATTTCGCGCTCGTTTGCTTCAAAACGAGGTAAACGAGGCAGCAACCAAAGCTGTAGAAAAGAAGGCGGTGCGCTGATCAGTAAGCGAAAGGCTTGTTCCGAGCGCTCGGTGACGTGCTGTACGCCACTGGCGATACGCAAAAGCCCCGCTTGCACATCTTCCGCTAATATCCGCCCCGCCTCAGTGACACATACTCCATTGGCATGACGTTCAAAGAGCGCCACCCCCAAATGCCCCTCTAGCTGCTTCACCTGACGGCTAACCGCGCCAGAGGTAACGCCAAGCCGATAAGCGGCGGCTTTGAAGCTGTTCTCGCGCGCAGCTTCGGCAAAGGCGCGTAGTGCATTAAGTGGTAATCTTTCAATTCTCATAGCATGAGTTTTCCTAAGCCTAGGCCAGAGAAGTAATCGTTTGTACGAGGTTTCTCTTCCTGGTGCAATAGGCGCCTTAATGTTATGGGAGCGTGCAATGAATACTCAAAGAGTAGCGTCAATTAACGCTAATGACAGCTCTGTAGTGGTATTCCAGCGTAAATCAGTGGATACCACAGCAGCATCACTAATGCTGCTATTTTGCTTGATACTGGGGTTTCAGCAAGTAGCGATTAAAGGTGTGGCTGAGGATATCTCACCCATGGTGCAGATAGCTCTACGCTCCGCTATCGCTGGAACACTGGTCGGTTTACTAGCTTATTGGCGAGGCGTTCGCTGGGCAGATTTGCGCCGTCATTGGATTGCCGGTTTGTTGGTTGGCTTAGGGTTTGCGGCGGAGTTCGCATTTGTTGCCTGGGGGTTAACGTATACCTTGGCATCGCACATGTCGGTCTTTCTTTACACGGCCCCCATTTTTGCCGCGCTTGGCTTACATCTTTGGGTGCCTGGTGAACAGCTGTCTATGCGGCAGTGGTGGGGAGTAGGGTTGGCGTTTACAGGGATGGTGATTGCGATGGCGCCGAGTGGTAGCTATGCCATAGAGATCATCATCGGTGATGCACTGGGCTTGCTAGCTGGACTCTCCTGGTCGGCTACGACCGTTGTAATTCGCAAGACCTCGCTTTCCGAGGCACCAGCAGAACTTACCTTAAGCTATCAACTGGGTATAACGGCGCTGCTACTGTTGCCGGTAGCGGTTATCTCTGGCCAGTTAATGAGCGCGCAGTTTGTTCCTATGGTGGTTGCCAGCCTTGGTTTTCAGGCGCTGGTTATTTCTTTTGGCGCGCTGCTGCTTTGGTTTACGTTGCTGCGCCGTTATCGTGCTTCTCAGTTAGGTGTGTTTTCTTTCTTAGCGCCGCTTTTTGGTGTGCTTTTTGGTACCCTGCTGCTTAATGAGCCGCTTAGCGTCAATTTTATAATTGGTGGGAGCGTTATCTTAGCCGGCATTGTTCTGGTAACGCGCTAACCACGTGGGCCGCCAATGATGGCCTTGCGTCTTTTAATCAGTGAAGAACTGACTTATGGGCCTAACTGTTTTATGAATTATTTTTTATGAATAGCACTCCTTTTCAATTACTAGCCTGTCCGTTAGATGGCGAGCCGCTTCATCTGGCAGGCAGTACTTGGCGCTGCTCTGTTGGGCATAGCTTCGATGTTGCTAAGCAAGGTTACGTCAACTTGCTTCCGGTACAGCAAAAGCGTTCCGCTGATCCTGGTGACAGTAAGCTGATGGTGGCAGCAAGGCAGCGTTTTCTTGAGGCTGGTTACTATCAGCCCATTGCCCAGGCGGTAAGTAAACACCTGTTAAACCATGCTGATGCGCAATCTGCCAGCTCGCTATTTGGCTGCCTGGATGCTGGCTGCGGTGAAGGTTATTACTTGCGTGAGCTATCTCGTGCTGCATCGAATTCGCGGCCACTTTCATTGCTGGGGTTAGATATTTCCAAGTGGGCAGTGCTGTCGGCGGCCAGACAAGATGATAAAAAATCTCCGCTTTGTCGTTGGGTTGTCGGGAGCAATGCGCACTTGCCAGTTCAAGCGGAGACGCTCGACAGTGTGCTGTGTATGTTTGGTTTTCCAGTGCATCACGAATTTGCGCGGGTATTAAAGCCGGGTGGCCTATTGGTGCAGGTTGAGGCAGGGGCGGGGCACCTGCGTGAGCTGAGGGAGGTGATTTATCCCACGCTTAAGCCAGACACGACAAGTGAACGGGAAGTGCCTGAGGGCTTTATCCAGTTGCACACAGAGTCACTTAACTATCAAATAACGCTGGAAGGGCAGGCATTAATTGGTGACCTATTAACGATGACGCCCCATCTTTACCGCGCCAGTCAGGAAGGCCGAGCACGTGCAGCGGCACTTGATGAGCTTACCCTGACGGTAGATGCCAAACTAATGGTGTATGAGCGTAAATAAGGGGTGTTACAAATCCGACCATACTCTCTTTCTGCATCTTTATGCTAACTGTCTTTCATTTTGTCTTTCATTTTCAACATGCAAACGCAACAAGGCCCGCATAAGCGGGCCTTGTTATTCGAACCTGTTAAGGTTCGAGCAAATTCTTAAACCGTTAAGGCTTAGGACATTTGCTTGATGTTAGAAGCCTGAAGGCCTTTCTTACCCTGGGTAACGTCAAAAGAAACGTTAGCACCTTCTTGAAGGGTTTTGAAACCGTCAGACTGAATTTCAGAGAAATGAGCAAAAAGGTCGTCGCCGCCGTCAGAAGGAGCGATGAAACCAAAACCTTTAGTGTCGTTAAACCATTTAACTGTGCCAGTTGCCATGATGTAGATCCTTTCGCGCTAATGCGCCGTAATAAAGTTCCTGGTATTACCCAGATGAATAGTAGCGGGTGAAACAAGGAATACAATATCAGGCTGCCGAAATAGATCGTACACTTCTGAAACCATGCTGCTTGCTAACCAACTGACGCTACAGTGACATGATTTTTTCTTCGGGTCAAAGCTTTTTTATGAATATTTCCTGGGGGGTGGTGTCAGGACAGCGGTTACTTCCACCCCACTTTTCAGGTGCTTGGGGGCTTTACGGTGAGTCAGACCTTCAATGTTAAAAATGGTATCTTTGGCGAAGCACTTTTGAAACGACAACCCTGTCGGTAAGGCACGTTATCAAAACGAGGAGAATCCAATGATTGCCGAACATGAATTGGCATACCTAAAGCGTGCGGTGGCTTTAGCAGAGGAGGCTTTAAATGCAGGGGATGAGCCATTTGGTAGCGTGCTGGTAAATGCCGAAGGTAAGGTGTTAGCCGAAGACCGTAATCGCATTGCCGGTGGAGATTCTACTCAGCATCCAGAGTTTTCGCTGGCCCGCTGGGCAGCGAACCATATGACGCCTGAAGAGCGCTCTAAAGCGACTGTCTATACCTCTGGAGAGCACTGTCCAATGTGTGCAGCGGCTCATGGGTGGGTAGGGCTAGGACGTATCGTTTACGTCAGTTCTTCTGAGCAGTTGGGAGCATGGTTGGCTGCACTTGGCGTAGCGCCACCTCCAGTCGCCCCGCTATCGATTAATGAGGTGGTGCCAGGTTTGACTGTTGATGGCCCAGTGCCTGGGCTGGACGAGCAAGTCCATGCCCTGCATCGCCGCTTGCATGCATAACATCAGGGCCGGGTTTTGAAGGGCTGGGTTTTAATTGTTTGGCAAGGCTCGGTAAGCAATGCATGGCCCAGAAAGACAAACGCCGCCTTGTGCTCGACAAGGCGGCGTTTGTTAAATCGATGCAAAAAAGAGCATCAGTGCTTCAATATGCCTAGTGTTTCAATATGACATAGAAGGCGTGGATGATGCCTGGGATAAAGCCAAACAGCGTGAGAATGATATTCAGCCAGAAATGTCCTTTGAAACCGACCTCAAAAAACACCCCTAGCCTGGATTTCTCATAGTACCTCAGCCAGTACCGCACTCAG